>DATCRE010000576.1:0-14148 GCA_036569145.1 Cyclobacteriaceae bacterium | reverse complement strand
TCTTCATACTTCTCCAGTTTGTTATAGACAATGCCCAGATTATACCAGGCAGCAGCTGAGTAAGGATCTTCGTCGATGAACTTCTGATAGTAGTCTACACTCTTTTCTAATTGACCGCTAACATCGAGGCAGAAAGCCAGTTCGTAGAGTGCGCCATCATGATTAATGTTTTCTTCAATGGCTTTTTTATAAGCTTCTATAGCGTGTTCAAAGTCTTCCATGCTTTGATAGGCAAGACCGATGTTGTAATAAACTTCATCTTTTTCTTCAGCGAGGTTCAAGGCTTGAAAATAATTTTCGATTGCCTCTTTATGATTACCACGCATGGAAAGAATGGAACCAATGGTAAGATAAATTTCAGGATCATTAGGTTGTATAGCATGTGCCTGCTCAAGCAACTCTAAAGCCTGATCATATTCTTCCAGGTTTGACAAAACCTGTGCCTTGATAGCAATTAATTCAGTTGAGTATGGGTATTGACTGATGGCTTGATTAACAGCCTGTAACGCTTTATTATGCTTACCTTTGAACATATAATGTTCGATAATCTGCTCGTAAGCATCCAGATCAAAAAATTCTGCTTTCTTTTTGCGAAGGTGATCCTCGAATCTTTTTATCAGCTCATTTTCTTCTTCCCTCTTTCGGTATTCTCTCGCCATGGACTAAAAGGTTTTTCTAAAATAGGAAAAATCTGACGTAAAGCTACGGGCTTTCGGGCTATTTTTTGCCATTTATTTTCTTAATGTAATGTTCGCAACACCATTGCAGAGTCTGATCAAACGTTTGAAATTCAAAATTTAAAGCCTTTCTTATTTTATTATTCTCGTATGTGAATTGCGTGTTTGCCAGCCTAGCAGTCTCGCGAGTTATAAGCGGATTTGAGCCTGTTATAAATGAACGAACAGCTTCTAATGATGCTACTATTTTAATAACGGTTTTATTCAGTTTTATGCGGGGTGCTTTTTTGCCGAATTGTTTTGATATGGCATTAAAGAAATCATTGAAGCTTAATTGCCCGGCATTTAAAATAAAGCGATCATTTTGAAGTGGTGAACGAAGTAATTGATAAACAGCTTGTGCTACATCGCGAACGTCTACATAGTTCAATGAGCCATCAATGTAAAATGGTTTCTCCTGCCATACATATTTGAAAAGCTGAGAGCTGCTTCGGTTCCAGTCTGTTGGTGCTAATATCACCGAAGGATTAACAATGATTGTATTGAGTCCTTCTTCCTGACCTCTGAAGATTTCAAGCTCGCCTGCATATTTTGATTTTGCATACGTGCTGTTTAACGGACTGTCAACCCATTTATTTTGTTCATTGATGAGTGATTGATTTTTTTGTCGGCCAAGTGCAGCAACAGAGCTGATGTAAATTAATCTTGTAATGCCAGCATCAAGACAAGCATCAACAATATTTCTGGTACCCAACACATTGGTATCAAATATCTTTTTTGAATCGCGAGGATTAAAAGATACAATAGCTGCAGTATGAATGAGATGCGTTACACCTTGCAATGCTTCCGTTAGTGAAACCGGATCGTTGATATCAGCATATCGCCATGTAATATGTGATTCGATATCTTTTATTAACGAAGTGTCACAGTTTTCTCTTCCGATGGCAACGAATGTTTCTTTTTGCTCTATCAGTTTTCGAACGATAAAGCTTCCCAACAATCCATTTGCTCCGGTTACAGCAATCATGCCAGTGAGTTATTCAGAAGTGGAAGTGATAATGCTTTTTTAAAATAACGCAGCTGTTGTGCATCTTCTACCAATTTAACATGCTGGTGATGATGGCAATCACTTCCTAAAAAATGAACCCATCCCCAGTCAATCAATTTTTGTGCTGTTTGTTGTACTTGCTTGGAATAGTATCCGGTAATAGAACTTATATTGATTTGAAAAAGCACGCCTCTGTCAAGCAGATCTTGCAATTTTTCTTTATTGTTTTGCAAATACAAATAACGTTCAGGGTGAGCAAGCACAGGTCTGTAACCTTTTGTTGTAGCCAGAAATATAAACTCTTTTAGGTTAAAGGGTTCTGTGAGGAAATTAGTTTCAAACAGGAGATAATTTTTTCCAAACGTCAAAATGTTTTTGTTCTCAATGAGTTTTATAAAATATTCATCGAGATAATATTCAGCGGCAGCTTCAACAATAACGTTAATACCTTTTGTTTGGAGAATAGTATTTAGTTCAGCTAACTTGGGAAGTATGATCTCTGGTGTATTTCGATACGCATCACTCATAATGTGTGGCGTTGTAATGATTTTCTTATATCCAAGCTTTTGAAACTTCTCAATAATATCTACAGACTCATCAAATGACTTTACTCCATCATCAATAAGTGGTATGAGATGGGAATGAATATCAACGAAAACAGGGTTGATATTTTGTTGATTATTTTTCTTTAGCCAGTTAAACACCTAGTTTTTTTAATAACAATTGTAACCATGTTAATTTCTTGGGCTCTTCATAGTACCCATAGCCATACCCACGCTCTGTGCCGGCAGGTAATGCATTCATCAAAATGGTTATGTTCGAAAACTTGTTGATTGTAATGATACGATTTAAATTTTCAGGGAAATACTGTTTTGAGTAGTTTGCTCTAAAAATATAGATGGATATGTCTGCCTGTTTCATAGCCATGATACCATCTGTAACCAGGCCAACAGGAGGCGTATCAAGTATGATAAAGTCGTAAATCTTTTTCAACTCTTCCAATAAGTTTGTAAACTCTGAATTTAGTAAGAGCTCTGATGGATTAGGTGGATGAGGACCAGATGCGAGATAGTCAAGGTTTTCAATTGGTGAATGATTGACACATTCTTGCCATGTATTCTTTTTAATCAATATAGTGCTCACTCCCTTTGTCTTATCCTCAATGTGAATCGGTAATTCTGTTTTTGGTTTTCGCATATCAAGATCCAGTAGAATTACCTTCTTCTTAGATTGTGCAATAACACCGCTTAAATTCATAGCAATAAATGATTTCCCTTCGCCGGAGACTGTGGAGGATATAGCAATGATTTTGTGACTGGTAGATACTTTGAAAAAATCCAGATTGGTCCGAATGATTCTTATAGATTCACTCACCATTGATTTAGGATGTTCAAGGATATGAAATGTGCCACTCCTTAAATTTCTTGAAGATGGTATTACACCTAATACTGGTATAGTAACTGCCTTTTCAATTTCCTGAAGGTTGGTTATCTTGTTATTAATCACATAAAGGATACCTATAAAAAACAGCATCATGATTAAACCAGAACTGAGACCAATACCTGCAACTAATATTTGATTAGGATAAATAGGTTTTGATGGTTGAGTGGCAGGAGTAAGTATTTTAAAATCGGGAGTAGTGCCGGCAATTGCAATTTCATACTCTGATTTTGATTTCATCATCGTTAAGTAAAACTCTTCGTAGAGTTTATAAAATCTCTCGTTCTTAGTGAATTGATTTCGCTGATCAGGAATGTTGGCAAAATCAGATTCGTAACTGGCTTTTCGCTTATTTAGCTCCTTTAACTTCTTTAGATAGTTATTCTTTGTGTCGATCAGAATAGCCAGGGTTTTATTTTTTAATGCTGTTACTGAGTTCTTTTTTTGACGAAGAGGAAATGTATTTTCTTTATATGACATTTTTAGTTTGTCCTCTTCAAGTGAAAGCTGCTGAATCTGTATCAGATTATTGGTAATGTTTTCCGGCAATGTATTTTCAATAAAACTTGCTGGTATTTTATTAACTGCCAAACTGTCTAATAACTGGTTAAGTGTATTTATTTTAGAACTAACCTCGAAACGTTGAGAGTCAATTGCATTGATGATGGTTATAGTTAGTCTTAAATCCTCATCTACATCGGTTGACTTATTTTTTAAAATGTAATTTTTGAAGTAATCTTCATAGTCTTCCATTTTACTTTCGATCTGGCGTAGTTCATTTGTAACCCAATCTATTTTTTGTTTGTTGGCGAGATTCTTTTGTTCATTGCTATATGACACATACAGATTATCAATCATGGTAAGAATATCGTGAGCTTTGGTAACGTTGTTGTCTTTGAACGCTACCCGTATGGTGTTAGCATTAAAATTTAACGGCTCAACAGTTAAGTTTGCAAGAAAGTAATTGAGAAGTGCTTCTTTTGAGTTGACTATAAAATAATAGCCTACCTCGTCGCCATTTATAAAGCTTTCATTTTTAATGAGAATCAGATTAGCATCGGGTAGAACAACTTTTTTTCCATACTTGCCTTGTTGTTTTACACCGTTGATCTCGAGTGTGAAGTTTTCATCATCTATTTCTGTATAATAAATTCGCTTATCATAAAAGGAGCGATCTTTAATTTCGTAGGATATAATTGCTGGCGGATTAGGGAACAGGTCAAAATCAAGTACGTGACCAATGCTATAAAAGCTTACAGCTAAATCCATTGAGTCAAGTACTCGTGAAAGGAAAAGTCTTGATTGAATAACTTCAATCTCTCCTGAGATTAATCCTGCACTTTGAACTTCCTGGCTGATGCCTTTAATCCCCAGATCAGACGCATTTTTTTCCAGATCAAGTTTGATCACGGTTTCAGATTCATACACGTCTTTTGTATATCTGATTTTTAAAAGAGCAAGACTATTAGCCAGAATGAGAATAAAAAAGAGCCAGAACTTATTACTTCTAATAATGTGTCTGACTTTGTTAAAATCAACTCCTTCAATTGGGCTGTCTTTTACGTTTCGTGAATCCAATTTGTATGTTCTTATTTTGTTAGAACTATTATTAAAGCAGTAATACTGGTTAAAATGGTAAATACGGGGCCGTACTCTTTAATAGCTTCTGATACAACGCGCTGAACAGGCTCTACATAAACAATATCACCTGGCTCTATAATCATATTGTTTTTCAGGTAGCCATCAATAGTACTAAGGTCGGCCACAAATATTTTCTCGCCTCGCAGTACACGTATATTTTTAGCTTTTCCATTTGGAGGTATTCCCTTGGCAAGGGCCAATAATTCAGTTAGTCGTACATTCTCATTTGTCAGGGGTATGAGTTGCCCCCCAGTTGCACCTAAAACGGTTGCTCGTTTGTTAGTGAATTGAAGAACAACAAATGGCTCTTCATAATATTTAGAGAATTCTTTTTGCAAGAGTTCTTCGGCCTGTTTGATAGTAAGGGTCTCCAGTTGAATCTCACCAATTAAAGGAAGTTTAACTTTACTGGAAATGTCTACCAGGTAAACAACTTTATCTTGTTTGGAAGCAGTAGCACCTGAGGATGAAGATGATTCCTTGAGAGTCTCTGAATTTGGATCTACTATACGTTCGCCTTTGTTAGTATATACTTCCAGGCTTAGTAAATCATTTTTTTGAATCACATAATTACGTTCAGCAACATCTACTTGTTGCTGTAATGAAAACTTCTTGGGGACTTTGAACATGATGTTCTGCCTGTAGGAACAGGATGCCATGAATATTCCATTACAAATAATCAACATCCCAAAAAATATTGGTCTCAATCGGTAGTAAATTTTAGTTACCGTGAAATTACAGATTTTCTTAACAACTCATCCAATGTCGGAAGGATACAATCTTTATCTGAAAGAAGCGGATTCTGGACAGGCCAGTCTACCTTAAGCTGCTCATCGTTCCATCGTATACCTGTTTCAGATTCTTTGTTATAAAAATTCGAACATTTGTAGAAGAATATGGAATCTTCCAGCGCAGCAAATCCATGGGCAAATCCCTCAGGCACCATTAGCATATTATGACGTTCAGCCTCCAGCAGACAGTAATAGACTTCGCCAAAGGTCTTAGAGCCTTTCCGCAGATCGACAACAACGTCCATTACTTTGCCGCTGATAACCGATACAAGCTTGGCCTGTTCAAAGGGAGGCAATTGCAAATGAAGTCCTCTTATAACTCCTTTTTTTGAAAAAGATTGGTTTTCCTGGACAAAACGGGTTTTTATGCCTGCTTTATGAAAAGCTTCTTCCTTATAAAATTCAAAAAACCATCCACGGTCATCACCATAGACAGCCGGGCTGATTTCAATCAGACCTTCAATTCCGGTTGTTTTAACTTGCATATCGTATTACACTTAGGATGCCTGCTTGACTTCAGCAAGCGTTTTTAGATACTTGTTGATTACGATGGACTCATCATACTCAGTTTCCATTTTTATTCTGCCGTTTTTACCAAGTTGTTCCAGAATTTCAGAGTCAAGAGATGCCATAGTCCTCATTTTTTCCGCAAGGTCTGCTGAGTCTTTTAGTTTACAAAGAAGACCGTTGTAATTGTGAACTACTACATGATTACAACCTGGTACATCAGTAGCAATAATAGGTTTGCATGTGCTCGCAGCTTCTAATAATGTGCGGGGAGTTCCTTCCCGATAAGAGGGGAGAACTATACAATCAGCCTGATTAATAAATTGTTGAACATCATCGGTAGTTCCCAGATATTCAATTATACCAGAATCAATCCATTCCTGAATCAATTCCTGTTTTATACCTCTTCTATGATCAGGGTCTATGGAGCCTAATATTTGAAATCTTCCTTTAAATCCTTCAGACTTTAATTGTTTGATAGCATTAATATATTCAACAATTCCTTTGTCAGTAATTAGCCTCGATATGAGTAAGAATGTGAATGTATCATTTCTTCTATAGATGGATGGCTGGAATTTTTTCAAGTCTATTCCGGAGCCAGGCAAAAGGTCGACTGATTTTTCAGAAACCAGTTTTTTATCCAAAAACAGATTTAGATCGTCTGGATTTTGAAAGAAAACTTTCTTGGCAAATCTGAAGCTCACCTTATAGAGAAACATCGCTATCTGAGAAACCAGATCATCCTTTAGAAATACGGTGCCAAGACCACAAACATTGTTTATTACCGGGATGCTCAATAACGATGCTGCCAGTGTTCCGTAAACGTTAGGCTTGATTGTATAATGAAGAATAATATCTGGCTTTACTTTGCGGTAAATGGAATAAAGTTCTATAACTAAAGCGCTGTCTTTAATGATGTTAGCGCCTCGGCTATCCATTCTCACTCTGTGGTGAATGCATCCAAGGTCTACTAATTTTTGCGTGTATTCGTCTTGTGGTGCAATTGTGTGTACCTCAACTCCTTCAGAAAGAAGGGCTTTTATAAAATTCATCCTGAAATTATAAATATTCCAAGAAGTATTCAGGACGATTGCAACTCTCATAAATTCAACTTCATTAACAGGTTATGAGGGTATAGGTTCTCTCGATAAATGAAAAAAGACTGGCCAGAGTAACTAATGTTTAATTTGAATTTTTCAAAAATAGTAAAAGTAACCATCGAATAAAACTCAGTGTTATTTTTATCCATTAAGTTTGCATTGTTTAAAATAGAATAATGTCAATAGTTGAGAATACAGCCGTTTTAGTTGCATTAGGTGACAGTCGTGGACAAGAAGTGATTGATGAGCATTTGGATGAGCTCGCATTTTTGGCTGAGACGGCAGGTATAAAAACAGTTCGAAAAATGGTACAAAATCTGGCCCAGCCAGACTCCCGTTTTTTCATTGGAAAAGGGAAGCTAGCTGAGCTTAAAGAGTTTGTCATCATCAAAAAGGTTAAGAATGTGATCTTTGATGAAGATCTAACTCCTTCTCAGCTTCGAAACCTGGAAAAAGAGTTAAACCCAAAAGATCGCGAAGATTCTAGTGTCAGAATCTATGATCGCAGCTTACTTATTCTCGATATCTTTCTATGGCGAGCGCAAACTGCACAGGCGCGTACACAAGTTGAATTGGCCAGAAATCAATACTTGTTACCCCGACTTACACGTCTTTGGACTCACCTTGAGCGCCAGAGAGGAGGAACAGGCACCCGGGGTGGTGCTGGTGAAAAAGAAATTGAAACGGACAGACGAAATATCAGAAACACAATTTCTGTGTTGAAAGAAAAACTGGAGAAGATTGAAAAACAACGTGCCACCCAGCGAAAGGGCAGGAGTAATATTGTCCGGGTTGCATTGGTTGGTTATACCAATGTAGGTAAATCAACTTTGATGAATTTACTCTCGGGCTCGGGACTGCTTGCTGAGAATAAGCTTTTTGCAACGGTGGACTCTACCGTGCGTAAAGTTGTTTATGAAGGCATACCCTTTCTGCTCTCTGATACAGTTGGATTTATTCGTAAGCTTCCTCATCACCTGATTGAATCTTTTAAATCTACACTGGATGAAGTTCGTGAGGCTGATGTTCTTTTGCATGTAGTGGATCTGGCTCATCCATTTCATGATAATCAAATTGAAGTAGTGACCAAGACTCTCGCGGAGATTGGAGCAGCAAACATTCCAACGATTTTGGTCTTGAATAAGATCGATCTCTTTCGGGAAAAGCACGAAGAGATCAATCTTGAAGAGATGAGAGGATATTACAAGGAGCATGGCTTTAATAATCTTGTTTTTGTTTCAGCATCCAAACGCGAGAATATAGATGTGTTAAGAAAGGCTATTTTTGAGCAGGTACGTAAAAAGCATTTAACTATTTATCCTAACTATTTGCAAGATGGTTTTACAGTTTCATCGGATGGTGACGATCATTCGATTGAACCATACTAGTATTTTTATAAATTTGTGCCCCAAATGATTTTGGTCCCGTAGTTCAATGGATAGAATAGAAGTTTCCTAAACTTTTGATACAGGTTCGATTCCTGTCGGGACTACAAAAGCGGACTGAAGAGATTTTTTATCTCTCAGTCCGTTTCTATTTTCAGAAAATTCTGCTGAGCATGAGCTTGTTCGTATGATAATTTCATTGACTTCATTGGTTCGATAACTATCTATTTTTCGATCCTAAAGTAAAGTATTCCACTCCACAGTCGGCACAATACAAATTAAATTACCTCAGCTGTATATTTCTATTTCTCTTAGTGTGCATATATCCTGCCAGATTACTTAGATGGATAGAGAACACCAATCAAAAACACTTAATCTATACTGCTTGTTGTCAAACTTTGCTTTTACTCCGAGATAAGGCCACATCAATGGAAGGAAGCTCAAGGTTTTTAATAAGATCTTCTACGGATTCATCTTCGGACAGACCGAATTTCTTTTTTAGACGATAGCGTGATGTTTTTACACTTTCAGGCAATACACCCAACATACTCGCTACTTCTTTAATAGAGAGATTTAATTTTATCAATGCAGAAAGGCGTAATTCAGCGGCAGTTACATCAGGATATTTATAGCGGAGCTTTGAGAAAAAAGCAGGATAGATATCCTCAAAAGCTTTCTTAAAGTTATCCCAGTCTTCGTTGGTAAGAATATTCTTTTGGAGTATTCTATCAATTTTTGCTATGTGAACATCTTCATTTGAGCTATTGTTTTTGAATTGCTCCAGCTCAAGATTAACCCTGTTCAAAGCCTCGGACTTTTCAACCAGGCCTTGTGTATAAAGATTCAATTGCTGTATTTTTAAATCCAGTTTTCTTTGGGTTATTAATCGATACCTGTTATAGAGCAAAAAACCGATGATGAAGAATGCTATCAGGGTAATGACAACGACATTCCTGCGAAATGTCTCGACTTGATGGCGTTGTGTTAATAAAGCAATTTCGGTTTCTTTTTTATCCAGTTCGTATCGGGATTTAAGCTTTTCCATCGAACTCAGGCCTTCTGAATTTTTAAGACTATCGTTGAGCGCCATGTACAACGATATGAATTCATAAGCTTTTGGATAATCCTTTAATTTTTCATAAGACCTATATACCTGGTTGTAGCTATCTGCTAAATCCACCTTTGAAGTTATATTCTGCGCTATTTTTAATGCGTTTTGTGCCATTCGCAATCCCTCTTCTGGTTGATTCTGAGCAAGGTGAATTTGTGCCATCGCGTTATACGCCCAGATCTGCGCAATGGAATTATCCGACTCGATTGCATACCGCAAAGCTTCCTTTTGATACTCGAATGATTTTGTAAACTGCTTCTTCTTAAGATAAATCGATCCAATAGCATTTAATGTATTGCTTATTCCTGGCTTATTATCAATTTCCTTCGAGAGTTTTAATGACCGTTCATAATGATCCAAAGCCAATGAATCCATTTGCTCAATTTCATAGATCGATCCTAAATTTGAAAGTGCCAACGAAATACCGTCTTTGAAGCCTTGTTTGGTCCATATTGAACAAGCTCGATTGAAAAAAGTCAGGGCATCTTTTGTTTCATCTTGAGATTTATAAATTAACCCGATAGCGTTATATGCGTAACCCATCTCAATGGTATTACCTACCTTCTCATAAATACCAAGTGCTTTCAAGATAGACTCCAATGCCTTAGGCATATCACCAGCTGCATAGTATGAATATCCTAAATAAAAGTAAGTATCAGCTTCGCCTTCTGGAAAGTTAATTTTCTGTGATAAGGTTATGGCCTCATTAGCAAACTGTAGAATTAGCTTTAAGTCAGAGGATGGCTGCGCTCTGCACAATTCAATAAGCGTATTTACCTTATTAGTATCCTCAGGAATTGTTTTCAAAACAGCTTGAAGGCTATCAATTTTAGCATTGTCGTTTTGAGCAAAAGCGAAATTAAATGGAGTGATGACAAGGAAAGGTAACAATAATAAATACCTGCCAAATAATCTGATTATTATTTGCATAAAGTTTGTTCTTTAGATCAACCAATATCGCTATTTTAAAAGAGCCAGACTTCATCTGCAAAACTTTTAGATCAAATATTCATTTAAATGAAAGCGACTTAGAAGGCTTATATTTAACTGAACAGGAGTGTTCTAAGAATATTACCTTTCTTAGACTTTTTCGTCAGTTGAATTAGACTTTCGGTCCCCTACTGTGGTTTAAATTTACATATCCTCAATGTATCGAAGCGTTGTGGCTGCAAACATATTAAAGCGGCTGATGGCGAAGCGTGATGGATCTATGAGTTTGATGAAACTCTGAGCCTTTCACGACATATAACTGGAGAGGAATTAAAACAACCAATACACATGAAGGATTTAAAGCTTATTGCATTCCTAGGTATTATGATCACGTGTACCCCGTCACTTTCTGCGCAGGACACGAATTGTTTCTTAAATGATTTTGAGTCCCAAACTGCTGTTTTGCCGATTTCAAAAGTTGCAAACAAAACCACCAAGTCACCAAGCGTAACGGTCACCTTAGTGGCCGATACACTGGGCAAAATATCCAAATATGTATTTGGAAATGCCATCGCTTCCTGGATGGGAAATAATACTGGCAACGCTACGTTTGTGAAAAACACTCAGGCATTGAATCCGTCTTTGATCCGTTACCCTGGGGGAAGCTGGGGCAATATTTTTTTCTGGGATGGAAATCCGTCCGATTTGCCCGATTCTATCTATGATGGCACGACAGGCAAAAAGGCAAAATTTTTCCCCATTTCCGGAAAGAACGACTGGCCTACTACAACGGATAATTATTACACATTACGGGAGCAAACCCATTCGCAAGGACTCATCACCGTCAATTATGCTTATGCCCGATATGGGTTGAGCAATGACCCGGTTGCGCAGGCTGCCCACCTGGCAGCCCAATGGGTACGTTACGATAATGGACGGACTAAATTCTGGGAGATTGGAAATGAAAATGCCGGCCCATGGGAGGCTAGTTTTAAGATCGATACAAAAGTTAATAAGGACGGACAGCCTGAAATTATTACCGGACAGCTCTATGGTCAACATTTTAGAGTCTTTGCTGATTCAATGAGAGCAGCTGCTACTGATGTGGGGACAACGATATATATTGGTGCACAAGTATTACATTACGATGGCACTACAAGCTGGAACTCGGTTGATAAGACATGGAATGCAGGAGTGTTTAGTGAAGTTGGCGATGCTGCTGATTTCTACGTAATGCACAACTATTTTGGAAAGGATTCAAATGCAGATAATTTATTGTCGATTGCAGCTACTGAACCAAAGAAAAACATCAGTTTCATTCAGCAGGATATTATTGACAAAAAAGCGTTTCCCAAACCGGTAGCTTTAACGGAGTATAATATGGACGGCAATGCAGCCGGCACTGGCGCTGTACGTTCTTACATCAATGGAATGCAGGCTACGATTCTGTATAACGAATTAATAAAGAATAATTTTGGATTAGCTGCAAGGTGGTTGCTTGCCTCAGGTGAGGATGGTATGTTTTATCAGGGCAACAACAGCAGTTTATTGTGGCAGCCACGACCGGATTTTTACTATGCTTATTACCAGCAGAAATTTACCGGTGATTATGTAATTTCTGCTACTTCAAATAACACAGACATTTTAGCGTATGCATCTAAATTTTCGTCAGGCGAAACGGGGGTCGTGATCGTAAACAAAGGAAAAACTGCCCAGGTCGTAAAAATAGATCCAACGAGCTTCGGTGTTGGAAATCAATACTATTGTTATTCTTTAACTGGCGGAAATGACAATGGCGATTTTTCGCAGTTTGTATCGGTGAATGGTGTGGGGCCGGTAGGAACACAATGGGGTCCCCGCGAGGCCCTTGCGACTATTCCGGCAAATGCCTTTTCAATTGGTGCGGCCATTAAATTGGATGTTCCTGCACGGTCGGTTCAGTTTGTCATGATAGAAGCTGGTAACAACCAGCCAACAGTGACATCTGTTATCAATGAATTGAAAACAGAACAGGGTCTGACTAATTATCCCAACCCATTCTCCGGCTTGACAACCATTCAATTCCAAACTTCTTCAAAGGCATTGGTTGTATTGGACGTTTTTGATTACGTGGGGGGAAAGATTTCTACTCTGATTGACAAAGAACTACCTTCAGGATTACATCGAATTGATTTTAATGGAAATTCATTACCCGCTGGATTGTACTTCTACCGATTAAAAGTTGGGGATTATTCAACAACGGGAAAAATGATCCTTGTAAAATAAACCCAGGCATTCAAGCAATAACCTCGTTAAACTTGTAGCAAATGATCAACCTCTGTATTTGCTAGGATATTTTCCCTTTGAATTAACAAAAAGAAGGAGGCCAATAATGAACCCTTGCAGAGATCCAAGCAGGATGATGGTATCAAGAAAAGAATTAAAGTTCATAAAACGGAAATGTAATTTAAGCTTTTTTCTCCGTCAATGAGAGAAGTAATCTCCAGACGGAAATTACTTCTTTTTCGAATACGTGAATAATTCATAAAATCGCTGTCTGTAATTTTCAAGATCCTCTTGCTTGCGTGATGGATCTCCTTGTAATGCACTTTTCAAGAGATTGAGCGATTGAATTTTATCATCAATTTCTATTAGCAATTGCTTCTTTGTAATCGATTTTGGATTCTTTGCTGCCATAAACTAAAGTTGCCATTGACAATTCTTTTATCTTATTGCTAATTAATTAAATTTATAGTTGATAAGAAAATGGGTTATTAATTAATGTAATAACCCAATAAGCACTGCTAATTCTTACTCTTTCCTTTCTCCTTCTTCTCTATTTTCTTCAAGATCTTTCCATCAGATGAAATCTTAACTTCGTAACTAAGTTCATCCTTCTCCAATTCAACTTCATAGAACATTCCGTTATCAGGTGTTTCAACTTTTTCTATTTCTTCTGTTTTGTATCCTGCAAAATCCTTATTAATTGTCGCTTGAACAACAGCAGGAAGTTGTGAACTCTTAATTTCTGTTTCAGTACCTAACCACTTACCTGTTTGATCGAAATTTACAGATTGCTCAATCTCATCAATTTCAAATTCGGCTTCAAATTCTGTTTCATTCTCCTTAGACCATTTAACTTCCTTAGCTTTTGGAAAGCGCTTGGTAAATGATTCCTTCACAGCTTTAGGTACTTCATTCTCCTTTAGCTTCTGAGCCTGGGCAAAACCTCCTATGAGGCTAATCACAAAAACAATTATGATCTTTTTCATTTTTTTTTTGAATTTAATTTTCGTTTATAAAATCTGTAACACTAATATTTATTCCTAGCAGTCACTACACTAGGGGGTGTGATTGCATAACAAAAGAGTAAAACGATTCTGAAGAAATTTGGAATTTTTAATAAGATGAATTTATACGTGTTGATTATTTTTTGATAATCACCACAGCAGGTTTTGATTTACGCTCTTCACTTTGCTTAAAAAAAAATTAAAAGCATTTCAATCATTAGAAATAAGAGTATCATTGCCTTGTTAAAC
>DATCRE010000575.1:0-3852 GCA_036569145.1 Cyclobacteriaceae bacterium | reverse complement strand
ATCTCGCACAGGGCCATTTATTATATTGAAGTCAAAAGTAAAACAATAACAGGTCTTATTTTAAGAAGTCGATTGAAAGTAAAATAGCATGAAAGAATTAGAGAAACAGTTTTGTCCTAAGGATCAATCCGAAAAGATACTCAATTTAGGATTTAAAGAAGAGTGTTTGGCTTACTACAACAAGATTTGGTTTGGGGACTTTGATATATGGCAGCTTAACAATAGTATTCTTTATGAATCAAGAGATGTTATCGGATCGGTTCTATTTTCACAAGCCTTCGACTTCTTCAGGGAAGAGTTTAATATTGATGCGTGGGTTCAGCCATACACATGTGAAAGAATAACCGGAACTGTGTATATTCCAGATGAAACTTATTCATTTTGGGTTTTTAGAAACGGTGAGATCGTTTGTGATAGGGTTGACTTTGAAACATTCCACGAAGCCCGTCAAGCCTGCCTTGAAAAACTAATTGAAATTGCTAAAGAGAAACGAGATGGACAGACAAGTGTTTAAAGTGTGGATTAGTCAATATGCCTTGACTAAGGGTGTTTATGAACAAGAAGTTGAGTCGAGCCATGTTGAATCGATGGTGTCTGTTCAACAAAGTATTCAATGCTTCCATAAACCACATTGGCATCACACTAAAGAAGAAGCGATTGCTCAAGCAGAAAAGATGCGAGATGCACAGATTGATAAACTAACTAAAATGGAGTTCAAATGAAAGTAGAAAAAGAACATTATTTTGAGATCGCTGGACGATCGAATGATCAGAATTTTTTAATTAAAGTGTATAAAACGCCAGACGAATTTTGGTCAGAAGGTAAATATCAAATTCAGTTTGATGATGGAGATTCTGACGGTTATATGAATCTTTCAACAGAAGAATTGACGCATCTTCGTGATGCAATTGATGAAGTAATTAAACTGAACGCGAAATGAAAAAGCTGTATGATTTTAAGCTGTATGACGGGGTTAAATGTGGCCCATCAACGGGAAACAACCTTTTAAATATTCTTTCTAAGAATGGGTACGAAATTTCTGGGAAGATAGTTGAGGAATATAATATTGGAATATGGTTTGGGCATTTTAAGCAATGGACCCCTTTAGCAGGTGAAGCAATACCTGTTAATTACATCCCCATCGAAGTATTCACCGCCATAGTAACGAAGGCGCTTCCTGAAGATTGGGGTATTATAGGCTGGGAGAAAATAGGTGAAAGAAAATTCACATCTTCAACAATTATGTTCACCCAAGACCAATACGACTACATCACTTCAAAAGACGATCTGGAGTTTGATCCGTCGAAACCATGGGAAGTAAGTGATGATGGTAAAACATGGGTAGCTATGGATAATGAATGCTATGGTATAGGTCGCTACATTGGAACTGATTCGAGAGGAAAGTTTGTGACACAGTGTAGCGATTATTCGTTTATTATATGGAATAATATCCGCAACATCCCCGAACCTTCAAAGCTTGATATGAAGATTGTATTCGCTGATGAGAAGCTGGATGAATATGAACGACTGACAGCCATTGTTGACGACTTCTATACGCATATTGAATTTGAAGATGATGCAATTGGCTCGTGTGGCCTGCACGATGCTTTTCACGAATGGATCAGCAAGTATTTGTTTAACAAAAATGAAGGGGAATGAATAATGTTATAGCAATCCTGCTCAGTATATCAATATTTATTTTGATGTGGTGCATCGAAGTGTTTAGTGTCATGATTAAAAACATTGAATTCTACGAAAAGCAGTTAGGGAAGTCTGATAAAAATATTATGGAAAAGATTACAAAATGGCTATTTATTTCGGCTTTTATGCTTATCGCGATTTCATTGATACTTTTTACCTGTAAGTATATAAAATAACAGAACAATGAAAAGTAAAGAGGAAATTTTAGACGATAAAATACAGGAGCAGAACGGCAGATACACAAGTTCAGTGCTCCCAACAAATAGCACGGTAGAATCTTTTAAGATTAGATTCGCTGATGATGAAAAAGAATTCATCCATTCAGTAATGGAATATTACGCCGACCAGTTCCGCCCGAAGTGGATTTCTGTAGAAGAGCGAATTCCAGATAGCGACAGGAAAGTTCTTGTTTTAATGAAATCTAGCCCTAAAACATGGATAACGACAATAGCAAGTTTCTATGGCGAAAAACATGGGTGGTCAAGTACTAGTGGTTTATGGTTCAAAGTTGCTTACTGGATGGAAATTATCGAACCACCAAAACCTTAAAATTATAGCGATGAAAACAGATTATATCAATAAAAAAGAATGGCCTTCAGACTGTTTTACACAAAATGGGGATTATGGAATTGTATTGGGTAGCAAGCCATACACAACGGCTTTCTTTGAGGCATTCCCTAAAGATTGTGGTTTTATCAGAGGCGAAGGCGACAACATCGAACAGGCAGAAGAAAAAGCATGGATTAGATACCAGTCTATAATTAATTGCAGTGGTCATGAATTTGATGGCAGAGGAAGGACCGATGGCTATGGATATTGCAAGAACTGCTCATTAAGCAAATCTGGGGCATTACCCATCCTTAATAAATGTAAGGTTTGTAATGATCCTACAAATTGGAGAAAAGATTTCAAGGGAAAGTATTGGTGCAAAAAGCATGGCAGATTGGCACCAAAAGACCCAAATGAAAGTAGGTTTTGGAGGACAGACCGAAAGCATCCAAGGAGATATAAAAAAGCTTGCAAGAAAGCATACCATAATCTACTAATTACCAAATATGGGATCAAGGAGAAGATCACGTATAAAGGCGGCGCATTGGTTAATTACGGGTATAATTCGAATGGAAAGTGTTTCCAATTCAATACATTCTCAATAAGAAAGACAATTAACTCGCAGCCAAAGAATTATTTGAAACTAAAATAACAACTATGGAATACACAAACTTCAAAGCAGGCAATAGGGAGATAGGGGTTACCGATCCTTGTGCGTTACATACCACTGATATGCGCGGTGTATGCTTTATTTGCAACACAAATACAGGCGTATCATCGACGTATGTATTGACTGAAAAGAGGCAACCAATGCTCAAACCTACATTCACCCCATCAAGATCACAGGAAGGCTGGGATATGAATCGACTGGAATATCAAAAACTTGCTGATAGAGATACGAAATGTCTTTCGCCTGACATAGACTACAACGACTTCGAAATAGTGTCTTACGATGCAGGAGAACACAAAATGAAGCCAAATGGATTAACGTTTAAACATTTTGATTTCGTTTCGTTGATCTGTACGAGCATGCATCCTATTAAGAAAGTAGAAATACATCACTTTACTGGAAGTCGGGATAAGGTAATTACGATACTAAACTGTAAAAAGAAATGAGCGTGAAAGTTGCAAACAAAAATAAATCTTCAGTAAAGAAGCAGAAAGAGTATCGAGAACCCGGCAGCCGTTTCTTTATAGAAAAACTTGACGGGATGCTCAAGCCATCAATAGGATATTGTAGTCACTATCCGCCATACGAGGTAATGGTTTGCGGTATCGTGCATTCAAGTACAATGGATGAAAAGATTCATGTTGAAGTAATCGGATTAATTGAATAGCTATGGAATCAAAAGATCATTTAAGATTCATATATCAGGAAGGTTTTTCGAAACTCGCGCAATATGTATTGGATAATTTTACACCGAATGGTGCTGGACTAGCCAAAGAGATTAGTACAGGCCAAGTTGTTGAATTGGATAAGATTGTCAAATATTTTATACCCACCATCAGTTCTAATGTGAAAGACAAAAATGCGAAGGAAAAGAAAGTTCCAGAGATCATTTTAAATGACTTGTTCGAATTGGAGGAATTAGGGTACAGGGT
>DATCRE010000574.1:0-13073 GCA_036569145.1 Cyclobacteriaceae bacterium | reverse complement strand
TAACGATTATAGAGGCAAGTATGGGGTTTGGTTTGTGAATTGAAGAATCACTATTTTCCGTTGATAGAGCTTTTACCACCGATCAAATAGTAACGAATGTGCTTTCCGACACAATCGCCTTAAATACCTCATTAATTTTATGTTGCTGATGGGTTCAGTTATTTTTGAGGGTTGAGGTTATGGAAAGTAAATCGAGGCAAATTATTCTGCATGTAATCGGGTGTCTGGCATTCTTGTCAATACCATTATTGTTTGCGCCCGGGCCGTCTATATCCTGGCACATGCTAACCATTACACCAACACAGCGTGAACTGCTCTCTAACGTGCTGATGATAGGATTCTTTTATCTCTGCACGTATGTATTGATACCCCGATTTTATTTTAATAAAGATCTTACCCTGTTTTCAGTTTTGGTGGTGTTGTGTTATCTCGTCATAACGGTACTGCCACATATTCTGATTTCAGATGCTTTTCCAAGTACCCTCATGGCAGATGGTAACAACATGTTTGATCCGCCAGGCATGCCGATGATGGGTCAGGATCGTCCGAATGATTTACCTTTTGTTTTTGAGTTTGGCCATACACTGCTTCGTTTCCTGGTAGTGTTCTTTGTGTCACTTACCATGAGCGTATCAGGCCAGTGGCAAAAAACGCAACAGGAAAAAATGAAAGCGGAAGTGTCTTTCCTGAAAGCGCAAATCAATCCGCATTTTTTATTTAACACGTTGAATAGCATTTATTCGCTTGCTGTGCTTAAATCTGATAAAACTGCTGATGCCATTGTTAAGCTTTCTGAAATGATGCGTTATGTTATTAATGAAGCAGATAAAGATTTTGTGTCGCTGGAAAAAGAAATTGCCTATATCAATGACTATATTGTATTACAGGAAAACAGGTTTGGTAAGTCGATTAATCTTTCGTTTTCAGTGACCGGTGACCTCTTGGGAAAAAAGATTGCGCCGTTGATTCTTATCACGTTTGTGGAGAATGCTTTTAAGTACGGCGTGAATGCAGAAGATGAAGAATCAGTTATATCGATCAAGATTGCCGTTGTGGGAAATGAATTGATCATGGATGTTGTAAACAAGAAAGTTATCGTTCAGCAGAGTATGACGGAACATAGCGGCAAAGGTATTCGCAATGCACAGGAGCGTCTGAATGTTTTATATCCATCAAGTTATATTCTGACGATTAATGATACAGCAGAAGATTTTTCAGTTTCATTAAAATTATTATTGACATGATTAAGGCCATAGCTGTTGATGATGAAATACCCGCACTAAGCGTTATTGAAAGTTTTTGTGGTAAAGTTGATTTTGTTTCGCTGGAAAAAACATTCAATAAACCCAATGAAGCCCTGCGTTACCTGGATAAATTTCCGGTGGATCTTTTGTTTCTGGATATCAACATGCCTTCGCTTACAGGTATTGAATTTTACAAGAACGTGAAGCAAAATACAATGGTAGTGTTTACTACTGCCTATAGCGAATTTGCTGTTGAAGGATTTAACCTGAAAGCCGTTGACTATTTATTAAAGCCTTTTACGTTTGATCGATTCCATCAGGCCGTGAGTAAAGTTCACGAGCATTATAATCTTACCCAGCAAAAAGCAGTTACCGATCAACAATATCTTTATATACGCGCTGACTACAGTCTTCGTAAAATTGCTATTGCTGATATTTTGTTTATTGAAGGTCTTGATGATTATTTAAAGATTCACCTTCAAAATCAGAAATCCATCGTTGCCCGCATGACGATGAAGGCTATGCAAGAGAAGCTTCCTGCTAATTTGTTTGTACGTGTGCATCGTTCATTCATTGTACCGCTAAGTCGTATCGAGAATATCCGTAATAAGATTATTGCAATAGGGGGAGAGTCCATACCCATTGGGGCGAGTTATGAAGAGGCATTTATGAAGATGCTTAAATGATTCCTGATTAAGAATTGACATCAAATCGTAAACAAAATAAACCCTTCACGCATGAAACGAAAACAATTTCTGAAACAACTAGGAATGACAGGTTTGCTGGTGCCGTTATTGGCTAACTGCAAATCGGACGATCCTTCTAAATCAGGTTCATGTACGGCCACTGATTCAGAGACAGCCGGACCGTTTCCTACCAAAGACCCATCAACGTTGGAAATGACTGATATTCGCTCTGACAGAACTGGCGTTGCTTTCACCATTAAAATCACTATTCAAAATAAAAACAATAACTGCGCAGCGCTGGCCGGTGCTATCGTAGACATCTGGCATTGTGATAAAGACGGTTACTATTCTGAATATGGAGGTACCAGCATGCAAACTGTTGACATGACTGCTGTACATTTTTTGAGAGGCAGACAAGTTACGGATAGCAATGGCCTGGTTGGATTCACTTCTATCTTTCCTGGATGGTATTCCGGAAGAGCGCCACACATTCACGTGCATGTATACAATGCTTCTGGCGACTCATTGCTCGTTACACAGATCGCTTTTCCTACGAGTGTTTGTGATACCGTGTATACAACAGCAACAAGTTTCTATACAAACGGAAAACAGGATACATCAAATGCCAGCGATGGTGTTTTCTCGGATTCACTGGATAATGAATTAGGTACTGTGACCGGAAATATCACAGACGGTTATGTGCTTACCAAGACCATCGTTGTAAACGCATAAAAATAATTCAGGTTCTATGTTTTAGATCGAACATAGAACCCGAAATCCTAAATTTGAAATCTTAAATATTTTATCGTAACAATTGAACCCATCCTTTGTAAGTCTTCTTCTTAGCACTTGGCGTGATCATATCGAAATTTACAGTAGCCTCATAGAAATAGACACCGGTGCTCAACTCATTGTTGTTATTGTCTCTTCCATTCCAGTTGATGTAAATAGAGTTATCGCCTCCTGAATGATACTTGTAAACTTCTCTTCCCCAACGATTAAATACTTTAAACGATATTGATTTTACATAACGAGGACACCATGCCGGATCATGCTCTGTGCATCCATCAGCTGAGTTTGGTACAAGGTTATTATATCCACTGCTGAAATAATCATTACAGCCATCAGCATTTGGTGAGAATACATTTGGAAGTTTAAAGAAAGGACAGTTGTCATTGCAAACAGGATCGCTTAACGGTCCTTCCTGTCCACGACTATCTACAGCGGAAATTTTATAACAGCGTGCATACGACGGAAGATTGTATTCCAGAAAAACAGTATCGAGGTTTCCAGATGATATGAGTGTGTACTCTCCATTAGTCTCTGATGTGGCGTACACATTAAAGGATTTAATATCTGAGCGACAATCTTCACCGTAAGAAGGATTCCAATACAATGTGTTTGTTACCGTACCGGCCGTACAAGTTGAAGGATCAGTAACATAGGTGGCACAATCAGGAGAAATTACAAATCCAACGGGTTTACATGGCAGCAAATTATTAAGAGGATATAAAGAAACCATTTGAGAGAAATTATTCTGTATGGCAATTTTAGGATTACCATACGTTCCCCTGGTTAATACTTTGTAAGAATAGAATTTGTTTTCATCTACGTTAAGATCTGTGTAGTAAAAACCGTTGTCAATCACATTAACGCTATCGTAAAGTGTCAGTAAATCTTCTGTTATATTTCCCTCGCCACGATAAATTAAATGATAAGGCCTTGCCTGCACTACGTTAGACCATGGAATGCTATCACGCCACGCTAACATAATCTGTTTTGTTCCGGCAACAGCCGTCAGTCTCACCGAAGATGCAGCGGCAGATGTATCGACTGCGATAAACTCACTGGCGAATTCAGGCTTTGAATAAATCACAATTCTGTAATTGAAGATTTTCTCTTTTGAATTGACAGGCGTATCGAGATATGTTGTGTCTTGTACCCGACCAGATACTTTTACAATACTCGTATCTCCAATAAAACCGTTAGCGCGATAAATCTCATATTGATAAGGCTTAGGGAATTGTGTTTCATTAATATTAAAAGGACTTCTCCAGCTAACCCGGATTTTACCATCGGCATCATCAGTCTTCTCTACGCTCACATGTGTTATAACAGGTGCATCGGTTTGTATTGGTCCCACACACATCTCGGTAGAAACATAACTCTTCGTATCACTAATCGATGCCACTAACCTGTAACAGTACTGTGCTGCGCTTACTAAACCAAGTGTGAAGTTTGTATCTGTAAATGTTGTGTCAGAGGCTGCCACTTCACCTACGAGAATGTAACCTGAGTGAGATGGTATGCCAACAATGCAATTGCCAGGTGTATAATCGAACGATCCTACTTTCCGCCAGATCTGAATAGTGGTAGCATTCGTGCAACTGTATTTTTCCCAACTGAGAATTGCTGATTTGTTCACTACATCAAGAGATACATCTTTCCAAACTGGCGCTCGTGCTACAACTTTTACATTCCATGTTTTGTAAGTAACCAGCTTTACACCATCAGTGCCTGGATCGTCAGTTACTTTAAACACTACCTGGTAAGGTTGCTGCCGTACATGTATGCATTCTGTTTGCCAGTTTAAAACAAGTTTTGCTACAGGATTTGAAGATTGATAAACAGCAGGGTTGGGTGTATACGTTGCAGGACTTTTGTCTGCATCTAAGTCCAGTATTTCAGAATATACTTCAATTTTTACAGGATCATTTTCCGGATCTGTTCCCAGGATAGTTTCGTTCAAGAATGTTCCTGCTACAACGCAAGTGTCATTTGGTATCGTCAGATCAGGACGTGTGTTGGCGCAGTCAGCAATAACAATCTGCATATCGCGAACTGTGGTGCTAAGTTTTACATATACACCAGCGCTATTTTTACGCCACTCAATAATTTTAAAAGCAATGTTATATTCACCTTGAGTCCAGGGCGCATCCCACGTTACTAAACCGGTGAGCGCATCGATGCCAAAGGTTGGAGGTCCGGTGCCCGCTTCATTGGCAGTCGAGTAATCTTTTCCAGCATAGTACGATGTAGAGATTGGAGTTGTATAACCCGTTTGTGATGTAGTGCTCACATAAGGGACGGTCATTTCGTATGATAAGCTATCTCCATCGCTATCATACGCACCAGCATTGTGATAGAACGTTACACCGGGACAACCTTTGTCAACCGGCGGCACCGTTAAAATCGGATAATGATTACAACCATACGTATTGTCAAGTGTAACATCAACATACGAAACATAGGCCGTATTGCCAGAGTCGTTGATATTCAATATCCCTTTGTTACGATGATCTTCCGCATACATAATCCGGTATGTACCTGCTGACTTATAGGTGTGCGTTGTTGTATAAGTAGCAACACTAATATTCGTTCCCAGGTCGGGTCTTACTGTACTTGCTACAGGCGACATTGTTTCCGTTGACCCATCGCCAAATAAAATCTGGCCGTGCTCTCCAAACTGTGTGGTGGAGTTTGAATTAAGATAAGCTGTAATAGTTATTGTAACTGTGAATCCCGTTGCTGTACAAACGCGTTGCACTTGTATATCGGCGGAGCGCATGTGGCTGGCATAAGTCTCCAAATACATAGCAACAAAAATGAAGAGTAAGCATAGTGACCTGTAACAATGACGATTCATAAGATTTATGACATATACTTTTTCAGCCAATTGTAAAAATGATTAACAAATGCTTACCATAAAATAAATTGAGATAAAGGCATGCTATGTGTAGGTAAAGCATGTGCTTGTTTTTAACTATCGATTACCAGCAAATTCTGAATATTGTAATCGTGCTGATTAGTTTGGTGAATTACTAAATCCATGACCGTGAAATTCAAATTTTGTTTAGCCATTAGCTGATTTGAAAACTCACGTTGTCGCGCAACGTACTGCTGTTAGTGAATATCTGAAATAAGTTTGGCAGAAAGACCATTAGAATAATATCTTCAATATTAGCCTCATAAAAATCGTCATTCACCTCAATCGCCAGGTGAAGAATTATGAAAATACGCTGTAGATATAACTAAGATGGAGGATGAGTAACCGTTAGTTTTTAGTATACCTAAAAAATTTAATGGTTCGCCTCAAATGCTTATTGCTGAGTTTAGCAGCCAGATTACTTTAATCATTTTTGTTACATCAAGTATCATACAATTAAACTTTTTGTGAAATGGAAAAAAAGATGGAAAGAAAACAATTTTTGAAGAGCCTTGGAATGACTGGTTTACTCGTTCCATTAATCAGCTCATGTAACAATGGTGATGACGTTACACCGTCGCCTACAATTTCCAGTTTTACGCCATCAAGTGGTGCCGTTGGAACATCCGTTACAATCACAGGTGCAAATTTTAGCACCGTTACTACAAACAATACCGTTACGTTTAATGGTACAACGGCAACAGTTGCTTCTGCTACAGCAACACAGCTTGTTGTTACAGTTCCGTCAGGTGCAACAACAGGATTGATTGCCGTTACTGTTAATGGTAAGACAGCTACATCAGCTAGTGACTTTACGGTTACTTCAAGCAGCACGAGTACTTCATTAAGCATTACAGGTTTTACAAGCTCCGGAGCTGTTGGTTCTTCGATCGTTATCACAGGTACAAACTTCAGCACGACAGCATCTGATAACACAGTAACGATTAATGGTGTTACTGCTACTGTTACTGCGGCAACATCAACTCAGCTTACGGTAACCGTTCCGGAAGGAGCAACGTCAGGTGTGATTACTGTTACAGTGGCAGGTGTTACGGTAACAACATCATCAAGCTTTACTGTAAGTTCTGCTTCTTCTTCGTGCAGCACTACTGATTCTGAAACAGAAGGACCTTTTCCTACAAAGAGCCCGTCAAGCCTTGTTAAGTCTGATATTCGTTCAGACAGAACAGGCGTTGCGTTTACAATAAACATTACTATCTTAAATAAAAATAATAGCTGTGCTGCATTAAACGGAGCTCTCGTTGACATCTGGCATTGCGATAAAGATGGTTACTATTCTGAATATGGAGGAACATCTATGCAGACTGTAGATTATACTGCTGTTGATTTCCTTCGTGGCAGACAGACTACTAATAGTGATGGATTAGTTAGCTTTACTTCTATATTTCCAGGCTGGTACCAGAGCAGAGCAACACATATTCACGTTCACGTTTATAATTCAGCAGGAACTTCTTTACTGGTTACGCAGATAGCGTTCCCTGAAGGCTCTAACAGTGCTGTGAGTCTTGTTAATGCATCGACAGCCAATGGTTATACTAAAGGAATGACAGGATATACCTATAACGCCAGCGACAGTGTGTTTACGGATTCTTTAGACAATGAAGTTGCTGTTGTTGAAGGAAGTGTTTCCGACGGTTATACACTCACTCATTCTATTGTAGTAAGTGCCTAATTAAAACAATTATATGGCAGTCCGTATTATCAGGTTGTGTTATCGTAAAGTAATTAACGCTGCATCAACAAGACAGTGGGATAAGCTTGTGTTTGAAGCCACGTATAAAGAATATTATATGCAGGCACAACAATTTGATCAGGAAGCTAAATATCAAACATTTAGTGAACTGATTACGAATGTGCCACGGGCCGATCAACAGATGCACTACCTGGTAAGTACGGCTGCCGCTGGGTATTTAAAACAATTGAATGAACGTATACCTGACGTACCGAACTTATCCGGAAAGCCATGTATACCATTTAAAAAATTCAAGTTTGAGATACTTCAGTCAAACAGAAAAATAAAAGATCACCATTCAGTATTGATTCAATTTTACAGTGAACCATTACTGTGGCTGGATAGTATCGGTAATCAATTAATCATAGCTCTTGGCGAGGCGTACAATGGGGGTGAAGTTGAAACTGAAATGATTAATTTGATTCCCGGATTATCTGTTCACTCATACAAACTACAGAATAACAATGATGGTACAATCTGATGCTGTAATTTATCTGGCAAGTCAACGTGGCTGTACACAATCAACGACGTACCGGAGTTATCATACGTTTAACTTCGGCTCATACTTCAATGAGCATCGAAAGGCATTCGGAAATCTTATAGCATTTAATGACGATGTACTGGCTGATGGAAAATCAACTACACTAACAGCGTCAGAAAATTCTTTTGTTATCATTATTCCTATTGTTGGTTCGTTAAGTTATCAGATTGACGACAAGGAACCCCGTGAGGCATCAGTAGGAAAAATACACGCCATGCGAGTTGGTGCTAATGGGCAGGTGGAAATAAAAAATACAGAGAGTGAACTTATAAATTTTATTCATGTATGGCTTCGTGATGATGGCACTGCTAAGAATGAATTCACAGAGTTTACATTTTCACTGGGAGAGAACAAATTGTATCCTTTTCTGTTAAACCCTAATCAGTTTGCAGGAAAAATAATACTTGGCAAGTTTGCCGGAAGAGCAGAAAGCATCGTTAAAATAAGCACACCAGCGAAAGGTGCATTTGTTTTTGCATTAGAAGGTGCGTTTGAAGTTAATAACAGATTACTTCAGGCACGCGATGGCCTGGCTCTATGGAACGTTGAAGAGGTTGAATTTGAGGCACTCTCCAACGATGCTATCTTGTTCATAATAGAAAGTTGAATAGGCACAAAGCTGACAACTGTTTTAACCTAAAATAGTCTACCTTTTTGTCGTCTTTCACATAAAAAGCAGGGTTTGAATGATTTTGATCTACTTTTTATGTCTTTAAAAAATGCCTTATTGCCTCATTTCAATCGAATTCACCCTTTGTTGTAAGGGCCCCGACATAATAATTATTTCAATTCTTGTAAATTTGCAGGCCTCTCTTTGTTATGCAAGAACCTCTCCGTGAGTTGATTAGTGGGTCTGAACTAAAACAATGGTGTTTTTATGACTATGTTGGAGCAAGCTGACGTGAGCATGTGGCAAGATATGTTTGCGTCTATCATTGAGGATGCTGATTCAAATATTTTGTTGCTTGATGACGAGTTTAAGGTTATCAATATTAACCCTGGGTTCTACTGGATTCTTTCTGAAACGTATGGCGTACAGTTAAAGAAAGGCACATCCATTCTGGAATCTATGGGAAGTGCTGATCCTTATCTCACACATGAATGGAAGGAACGATTCATGACAGCACTAAGCGGCACGCCTCTTAAAGTAGAAGAAGTTTTTGAGATCGACATTCGTAAATACTATTGGGAGATTCATTACAAATCTGTAACACTTCCCGATAACAGGCAGATCCTTTCTGTTTTTGGTCGCGATATCACCATTCGAAAAGCATTTCAAAGACGTATTGTAGAGAATGAAGCGAATGTACGTTCGATATTAAATACCATTCAAAATGAAATTTGGCTTGTTAATCACAATTACGAATTAATAGATTTTAATAAACAGTTCTATCGCAATTATAAACAGATCTTTGGCGTTAAAGTAGAGAAAGGTAAAAGCATGTTGGAGCTTATACCTGAAGATAAACCGCATGTACTTCAAACATGGAAGTCGCGTTATGAAAGTGGTTTAAAAGGAAGACCCGGCAAGTATGTAGACTCCTACATAGTTGATAATGAGATAAGGAATTTTGAAATTAAAATGCACCCAATTGTGGAAAATGGAAATGTGACGGGTCTCACGGTGTATTCAAGAGACGTAACCAATCAAACAAAAGCCGAAGAGCTTTTAAAACAACAAAATGATGAGCTGATCAAAATCAACTCAGAACTGGACCGTTTTGTATACAGTGCCTCGCATGACTTGCGTGCACCGCTCATGTCTGTTAAAGGATTACTCAATATGATTAAGCTTGATCCTGATGATGAAAGCCGCGATCAGTATCTTAAACTTATCGA
The DNA here is from genome assembly GCA_036569145.1 of Cyclobacteriaceae bacterium. GTDB lineage: Bacteria > Bacteroidota > Bacteroidia > Cytophagales > Cyclobacteriaceae > DATCRE01. The sequence continues at coordinate 3,304 of DATCRE010000574.1, read as the reverse complement.
GCGAAGTGTTGATAAGCTTGATCACTTCATTACAGACATCATAACCTATTCGCGTAATTCGAGAATGGATGTGATGCCCAAAGAAATTGATTTCCACGAAATTGTTCGTGAGTCAATTGAATCGTTGAAATACATGGAAGATGCTGAAGCTGTTCGAAGCATTATCAATATAGAAGTGAATGAGTCTTTCTATTCAGACTACAGCAGGCTTCTTATCATCTTTAACAACATTATTTCCAACGCTGTTCGCTACCGCGATAAATGGAAAGACGATTCATTTTTGAAAATTGATATCCAGGCAAGTGCTGAGCGGGCCATGATTACATTATCCGATAATGGCATTGGTATTCGCGATGAATACATTGATAAAATTTTTAAAATGTTCTTTCGCGCCAACGCCGATAGCAAAGGCTCAGGTCTTGGATTATATATTGTGAAGAGTGCTATTGAAAAACTCGATGGAACCATTCAGGTTTATTCAAAGATAGGAGAGGGTACAAGCTTTGTTATTGAAGTACCGAATCTCAAAGCTATTAAAGACAATGTAAAAATACAGGTAGCATAAAAAAAGCTGGTCGCAAGTACCAGCCTTTTCATCTTCGTTTAGGTTAATTATTATTTTTTCTCGATGATGCTTATGGCAGCTCCACCGCTTCCGGCCATAACAAGATCAAGTACACTGACAGAGGTTACTTCTTTATTTTCTATCTCGTATGCTGTTGGATTAGTGAGGTAATTCGTTTTAGGAGAATCCTTATAGATCGTTGCTACAAATGTTTTTCCTGCCGGAAGGAAATCAAGCTTAATGGAAGTTTGTCTGGGCTGTTCATTTGTAATAGCTCCGATAAACCAGTTGTTCGTATTGCGCTGTTGTCTTGCTGTTGTGATGTAATTACCAATGGATGCTTCCAGGATTTTTGTAGTCTCCCAATCCGTAGCGACATCTTCAATAAATTTAAAAGCCGGGTGGCCTTCATAGTTCTCAGGAAGATCGCATGCCATTTGATTAGGTGTATATATAATTACATACAAGGCAAGCTCTTTTGCCAGCGTACCATTGATCTGATTTTTTTGTGTTGGCAATGTCAAATCGAAAACGCCGGGAGTATAATCCATTGGCCCTGCCAGCAATCTTGTGAAAGGAAGAATGGTTACGTGACTTGGTGGATTGCCTCCGTCAGATGACCACGCATTATATTCCTGTCCACGTGCATCTTCTCTTGCTATGAAGTTAGGATATGTTCTACGCAAGCCCGTGTCTTTAATTGTTTCATGTGCCGTTAACATAATATGATGTTTGGCGGCCATCTCCATTACTTTCTGCTGATGTCTTACCATGTATTGACCAAAGTGCCATTCACCATTATTAAGACTATCGCCTACGTAACCAGTCTTAACACCTTTCATTCCATGATCTTCGAGGAATTGATAAGCATCTTCTAATTGATTTTCATAGTTCTCAATAGCAGCGCCGGTTTCATGATGACCGATAATGTAAACGCCTTTTTCTTTAGCATACTTCGTCAGCTCTTCAACATCATAATCAGGATAAGCTTTAGTGAAGTCGAATGCTTCTCCGCCATTCATCCAGTTGCCGTCCCATCCCCAATTCCAGCCTTCAATAAGCACACCATTAAATTTGTGTTTCGCTGCAAAGTCTATATAGCGTTTGGTATTTTTTGTATTAGCAGCATGTTTAGGTCCCTGATTCCATGAACCAATTCCCAGGTGCATTTCCCACCACACACCAACATACTTTCCTGGTTTAACCCACGATACATCGCCTATTTTATTAGGCTCATTAAGATTAAGAATGAGATACGATGTAATCAAATCACCAGGTTTATTTGCTATCTGAATAGTGCGCCATGGCGATTTCATGGGCGTTTTTACATAAGTGCGCACACCATTTTTCCAGGGAAAAAGCTCGCACTTTAATTTGTTGTTTCCTTTGGCTTCAATAGCCATGCTTGAAAAATCTACAAGTGCTGCTTCGTGAATAGAAACATAGAGACTATCTTTTGTTTCTATCGTGAGTGGTGTTAACACATACGGCAATTCATTGATAGGATTCTTCTTGAAAATAAACTCATCACGATTGCCTTTATACGCTGGTATCCACCATGCTTCGTTATTGGCAGTCATGTTAAACTCAGTGAGTTCATCTTTTATTTCAAAGTCATTCAGATTTTCCTGCTTTGGAAATTCATAACGAAAGCCAACACCATAATCAAACGCACGGAAGATGATGTTAAGTTTTCTTTTGAAGCCATTCAATTCCTGTAATTCAACTTTTAGTTCAGTGTGATCATCACGAATAAAATGTTCTTCACCCCAGGGTTGTTCCCAGGTAGTATCGACTTTAGTAACAGATGAGTTCACGATATGAAATCCATGAGAAAGTGCATCAACCTTATTGAGCGTAAAACCGAGTGCTGAACTGTCTATAACTATTTTGTTGTGATACGAAATCAAATATCCGGGAGCACCTTTTGATGTGAGATAGAAATTAACATTCAGTTTATTATCGGGCGATGCAAGTTGTAATGATTTGTCTACTGTTTTTGAAGTACAACCCCAAAGCAAAAAAAGTGCTGCAGCCAGTACGCGGGTAATATTATTCATGAGTGTTTTGTCTATAATGGTTAATGAGGTGTTTGTATTATCGGGCCGCTTTCGGCGATGGAATAAGTTCTAACACCAGCGAACTATTTCCTTCCATATCAATCTCTCGAAGATTGTTTATCTTCTGTCCAGTCAACAGATCGGTAGCGCCGTCATATCCTTTTAGAAATTCATCGTAACGTGAAGTTTCAATCTTTTGAGATTCAGCGTTGTTATTGATCATCACAACAATTGATTCTTTATCAGATTTCTGGTTATACACGTAGAGGTTGTTGGCAGGAACAAAGTGTTTCAGACTTCCATGCTGAAGAGCGTCACTGCTTTTGCGCCACTTTAATAGTTTTTGAATGTGATTGAATACATCATTCTCTTGCGCAGTTCTTCCTGCTGTGGTAAAAGCATTTCGTGTATCGTTAGCCCATCCTCCAGGAAAATCCTCCCGGATAATTCCGTGTTTGTCATTGCCCTTCATGGCTATTTCTGTTCCATAATATAACTGTGGTATTCCGCGTGTTGTAAGCAGAAAAGTGAGCGCCATTTTAAATTTGTTTACATCTTGCCCTACGATATAGAATAGTCTGTCCATGTCGTGATTGTCTCCAAATATTTTATTGTTGTCGGCATTAGCGTAGAGGAAATCTTCACTGATGATGTCATAAAGCTTGCCTATGTCTCCATC
>DATCRE010000573.1:0-3302 GCA_036569145.1 Cyclobacteriaceae bacterium | reverse complement strand
CAGACATCCGCAAAAGCATGCAGGCTTACCAGGAAAAAGGATTCGAATTGATAAATGAAACTGAAAAAGCGGGGGCTGATAATAAAAAGATATGCTTTTTGCACCCTAAGACAAGCAATGGGGTTTTAGTAGAGTTATGCGAGGAGATTAAGGCCTCTGCATCTCACTAGCACTCTTGCCTCCAAACTGGATGTCATTATAATATTTTTGTTTCTTTCTCCCTTTAGCAGTTTTATAGTAAGGCTTGCTGCTACTGCAGGCGCCTAAAACCAGGGATATTGAAATTAATAAAGCAAGAGCTTTTTTCATTTAGGTTAATTTTCTGGAGTAAAGATACATACATCTGCGCACCCAGACTTTTAAATTCATCTATAATCTTACTTTTGCAGGACGAAAGGCCTTTCAGTGCGATGAGAGGTGTCTTAACAACAATGAATTTATGAGTGAGAAAAGATCAGAAATAGGTCAGTTAGGAGAATTTGGAATGATTGACCGTATCAGCACAAAGTTTAACAACGCAAATCAGACTTCTTTAAAGGGAATTGGCGATGATGCTGCCGTTATCAGTGCCGATGGCGATTGCCTGCTGCTTTCAACAGATATGCTGATAGAAGGCATTCATTTCGATTTATCATACACACCCGTTCAACATCTGGGTTACAAAGCAGTTGCGGTTAATGTTTCTGATATCGCCGCCATGAATGGCAGACCAGAACAAATTACAGTAAGCATTGCTTTGAGTAACAGATTTTCTATTCAGGCCATTGATGCTTTATATGAAGGTATAAAAGCTGCATGCGAAAATTATAAAGTCGATTTAGTTGGTGGCGACACAACATCATCCGTGGCAGGACTAATAATTTCTATTACTGCTGTGGGGCGTGCCAGGAAAGAAAAGATTGCTTACAGAAGTGGCGCCATGGCTGGCGATATAATTTGTGTTACGGGCGATTTAGGTGCTGCCTTTGTTGGTTTACAAGTATTGGAGCGAGAGAAAGAAGTGTTCCTTGCCAATCCGCAGATGCAGCCCAACATTGAGCGATACGATTACATGGTGAAGAGATTGCTTAAACCAGAAGCGAGAACCGATATGGTTTTTGAATTGGAAGAAGCCGGAATAAAACCTACTTCCATGATTGATGTTTCTGATGGCCTGGCATCTGAACTGTTTCACATTAGCAAGAACTCAGGCGTTGGCATCAGAATTTTTGAAGATAAAATTCCGATTGATAACTCAACCTATGAAACAGCTGTTGAATTTGGTTTAGATCCTGTTACCTGTGCGTTAAATGGGGGTGAAGATTATGAGTTGCTGTTCACTATACCGCAAGCTGACTTCGAGAAAATAAAAAATCATCAGGATATTCATTTCATTGGTTATGTTCATGAAAAGAAAGATGAACATCTGCTGATTACTAAAAATGGTAATGCTGTGCCATTGCAAGCGCAGGGCTGGGATCATTTCAAATCCTGATTTAGTTCCTCAACACATACGATTTATTTTAGAGTGGAATCAATTCTATTTTAAATCGCCATTTGAAAGGCTTGTCAGATTTACGATATTCACGATCATGGAGTGTTAGAATAATTCTTTACTCTATCCGTATTAATAACTAACAGGCTATAGATTGGTTTTTTATGTGGGAAACAATCCTGAAGATTACATCTGTGTATTTTGCAAGCATGCTGAAGTTTATCTTCGGTCCTGTTGGTGGTTATGCTGCGGGATTAAACTTAATCACCACAGTGCTTACAACCGTGGCTGGTATGATGACCATTGTTGTTCTTTTTACATTTGGCGGAAACTGGTTGCGCCAGAACGTGCTGAGTAAATTTTCACGCAAAAGCAAGTTTCATATTTCAAACAAACGCTTTGTTACCATTTGGAAGAAGTATGGTTTGGTAGGCGTAGCTATTCTTACACCGCTTATTCTCACACCCATTGGAGGAACTATTCTAGCAATAAGTTCAGGTAGTCCGAAAGATAAGATTATTGTTTACATGTTTATAAGCGCCGCGGCATGGTCGCTCATTTTCAGTGGCACCATTTATATTTTCGGAAATGAAGTTTTGAAAGTATTGCCAGATATTTTCAGACCCTAATTATTTAGTCCCTTCATCAGGGAGAATTTCAATATCGTGAACCAAAACACGTTTGGCTATACGCTGTGCCGTAGGTGTTGCTGCTAATCCTCCAAGGGCAGTTTCCTTATAACGCGTTTCCATGCTTGCGCCAATTTCGCCCAGAGCTTCAATTACTTCATCCACCGGTATAACACTGTTAACATTCGCTAAAGCAATTTGTGCTGAACTATTAGCAATGGCAGCAGCGCTTGCATTGCGAACTACGCATGGAATCTCAACAAGTCCGGCTACCGGATCACAGACTAAGCCAAGCATACACTGAACCGTTATAGCGACGGCATTGAAGATCTGGTCAACATTCCCATCAAGACAAAAAATAATTGCACCTGCAGCCATGGCGGCCGCCGTACCAGTCTCAGCCTGACAACCACCAACTGCTCCTGAAATTGATGCGCGTTGTTCCATAATCAACGCAATACCTGCCGACACCAGCATGGCATCTAAAATTCTGGAATCTTCAATAGCGTGAATTTCCTGCAGTGTATAAAGAACTCCAGGCATAATGCCAGAAGCTCCGGCAGTAGGCGCAGCTACCACGCGACCCATGCAACTGTTTACTTCTTTGGCAGCCAGCGCACGTGCAACAAGATTTTGAAATTCTTTTGAGAGCACAGCTTGCTTATGATTGTAAACTTTCTTTGCACCGTTGTCAATCATACCTGATCGGGAAGTCATGTCTTCTTCCAGTCCAGTGCGAACAGCATCTTTCATCACAGCCCATGCTCTCGACAGTCCATCCATTATTTCAGCATTGGTTCGATTTTTTTGCTCACGTTCATACTCCAGCACAACCTCACTTAAGGTAAGATTACGTTCTATAGAATATTTTTTCCAGTCCTCGAAGGATTCAAAAAGAAAAGCCATATTGGAGCTCGTTTAGGTTATAACGAAGTTCGGGCTTTATATAATCTGTAACAACGAAATTCAATTATTTCGCGTACTTAAAGCGTGTTATTATTTATGGTATTAAAAGAAATTATGATGAAAAAAATTGGGCTCACTGTGTTGGCTCTTCTTACTGTGTTGTCTGGTTATTCTCAGGTACAGGATGAAGTTGCTATCAAAAAAATTTTTGATACAGAACTTACGCAAGGAAAAGTATACTCTCTGCTTGAGTATTTAACAACATCTATTGGTCCGCGTCTTAGCGGTTCGCC
>DATCRE010000572.1:0-10057 GCA_036569145.1 Cyclobacteriaceae bacterium | reverse complement strand
GGGTTTGCGTGTCATTGCTTCGGTTTACGATGTATACTTCAACGCGGGTGATGTTAACACCTGATGTAATCTGGGGAAGATTGGCGATCCACTTCTGATAATTGTCGCGGAAGAAATGTCCCAGGAAAAAGTGCCTGTTGTCATCATAATTTGATCCTACAATTTCAAAAGGTCTGCCTTGCCCGCCACTGGCGCCGGAAGTACCATTGCCACCAATATCAATCGATGAAACCTTGCCTCGCTGTGTAGATGCAAGGGCTGTAACGTTCAGTTTTCCAAATTGTAACTTGGCTTTTATACCAAATAAATTTTGTGCACCCTGTATCAATGTGTTGTTAAGCGGAAGACTGACGTTACCGATCTCAAGCTTTTGAAGGATGTCTTCTTTGAAGCCCGTGTACTCAACCTTCATATTATTCTGAAAGTCGAAAGAATTGTTGTTGTCAAAATTAGCGGTGACGGAAAGTTTTTCGCCCACCTTACCAACTACGCTCATGTTGATTTGCTGATCGAACATAAAGCCTCCGTTGCGTTGCTGCCGCACTGGAATATTGGGATTGTTTGTACGCTGGAACGAAGCACCGAAGTCAAGCGTAACAAAACCACGAGGGACAAGCTCTACATAACTGCCACCAAAAATCCGGTCGAGCACAGGGCTGATAAATATTTTGGGCGTGAAGCCCCGGCCACTCACAGCACTTTCGCCATCAGCCGCCCTTGATTTTGTTTGCCAGTATTGTTTTAATTGTTGTTGCTCCTGCTGTTGTTTAAATTCCTGAAAAGACATGGTCGACATGGGGCGGTAGTTCAGGTTCCCGATCTTTTCATAAATAGTATAATTCATGGATGTATCGATATCAACATCCAGTTTCATTTTGCTTGGATCTTTCAGAAATAGAGGTGAGGCTCCGGTTGAATTCGAGAACGGATCACCATACCTGTCATTTTGTCGGTATGTTGGTCTGCGAGTAGACTTGTACGGTCCCTTGTTCCGGGTTGTATCTTGTGTTGTCTTAACTGAATCGCGTTGTGCATGGGCGTGCGGAATCCCTACCCATGCTGTTAGCAGCAGGCTCAGTCCGATGAGAAACTGATTCTTCCGAGTAGAGAGCACCAAACGTACTTAAGAGTTTTTGAGAGCTTGCTTAACTAAATCTTCTAAGGTAACGGTATTTCCTGATTTTTTCAGGACGGTATCAACACTTTTCTCGGCTGCCGCTTTAGGCAAACCGAGCGTAAGTAAAGCAGATAACGCTTCTCTTCGTAAGCTATTGTGCGGACCTGCAGAAACAGTAGGCTGAGTATCTTCCCAACTCTCTTTTTTGAGTTTATCTTTTAATTCTATAATTACACGTTGGGCAGTTTTGCCACCAATACCTTTAATGGCCTGCAAGGCTACCGCGTCCTCATGTACAATAGCATTTTTCAGTTCGCCGCTATTCATGTATGACAACATGACGATGGCCGTACTTGGCCCTACGCCATTTACGGAAATGAGTTGCTGAAAAAGTTTTTTCTCAGACTCATGACTAAAGCCAAATAATACGTGAGCATCTTCACGAATACTTAAATGCGTGAAGAGCATAATATTTTCCTGTTCTTTAATGGCTGAATAAGTTTGGAGGGAGATTATTACATGATAGCCCACCCCGTTTACATCTATCACTACATGGGTGGGGTCTCTGTGTACTAATTTTCCTTTGAGGAATGCAATCATTAGGTTCGGTTTTTTTTATTGTAGCTGCGACATTAACAATTCCACAGCTTCAACCCGAAATATCTATAGAACAAAATTGAAAAACAATCTGCAAAACTCTTCAGAAGACTTGACTTAGAATTATACCATCGATAGTATTTTGAGAAAGGCAAATTTTTTCAGGTTGCGTCTCCATATCATTTTAGCTTTATTTGTTACAATAGCGCTTATAGATTACAAAATGATTACGAAAGAGGAGGTTTTAAGCCATTGGCAAATTCAGGAAAATCTGTTGCAAGGCTACCGATTAATTTTTCTTACCTCACAGACAATTATCATCTCTGTTGCATCGTTACTTGTAGCATATCACGAGACTGATCTGCTCACGCTTATAGTTTTTAGTGTCTTACTGACATTAGCACTAACCTTGCTCGATTTCTGGCGCAAGATAGCCAGTGCGAGAGCGCTTGATGTTTCTTATCTCCAGGCAATTCTTTTTAATCATGAACAGTATGAAAGCAAAGAAAGTCTGATGCGTGAGTTTAAAGGGTGGCAGAAGTTACGCAGAAATGAGAAGGAAGAATTTATAAAGAATCACTCCATTGAACCTTCTGCCACAAGAGTTACCATGGAAAAAAGAATACCGGAATTATTTTTTTTGTTATGGATTGTTTTACTCGGCGTTCTTAGTTATAAAGTTTTTATTATTTATTTCTAGGTAGTGGCAACGGAACATAATCAGTTTCGCCTTCTATAGTTTTGAACTGTTGTGCCTGCCACTTTTCTTTTGCATCGTCAATTAAATACTGATCGCTGGCAACAAAATTCCAATAAATCAATCGCTCTTCTGGAAAGGGTTCGCCTCCAAAAATATAGATGATACTGTTGGCCTGGATTACAAATTCGCACAATGAGCTTTCTGTAGTCACCAATATTTGTTTTGGCTCATACTGATGACCACGGCTTTCAATACCACCTTCCAGAATATATAATCCTGATTCACCGTAGAGTTGATGGCCAAGGTTTAGTATTTGTTTCGTAGCGCTTTTTATTTCGATCATAAAAAGTTTACTGTAAACAGGCACCGGAGATTTTCTACCGAAAGCTTCTCCGGCTACCAGTTTGTAATGCACATCACCATCTGTCCATACAGGCAACTGGTCACTGGTGATATGAAAAAACTCAGGCTCCATCTGTTCAAGAGCTTTAGGTAATGCTACCCAGATTTGCAGGCCGTGCATTTTCTTTTCTGAATGTCTGAGATATTCAGGTGTTCGTTCAGAGTGTACAATGCCTTTTCCGGCAGTCATCCAATTCACTTCACCGGGTTTTATTTCCACGGCATTGCCAAGCGTGTCGCGATGCATGATACTTCCTTCAAAAAGAAATGTAAGTGTAGAAAGACCAATATGAGGATGCGGAAGTATATCAAAATTTTCACGCGCATTCATAGACACAGGCCCCATGTGATCGATATAAATGAAAGGGCCTACCATTCTTTTTTGTCTGAATGGCAGAAGACGACCTACCATGAAATTGCCAATGTTAGCCGCCCGCTCTTCTATAATAAGCTGTATGTTAGACATAATCGGTATATTAAATACTTGATGTTTTTTATATTGCAAGTAAGGAGCAATGTAACAATCACAAGTTAGAATTTTTGAAATGAATATACCCGAAGGTGTTGAACTTATAAAAGGAGAAATTGCCGATTACTGGTTGGACGATGATGAAATTTTATATTCGTTCTCAAAGAACCCGACAAGAACAGTTAAAAATATTTCAGAAAATGTGGCCCTTGTAAAACGCATAACCGGTAATAAGAAAGTTCCGCTGTTGATATATCTCAGCAACTCACCTGTGCCCGACAAGGAAACAAGAAAGTTTTCGACAGAACAATTGCCAAATGTATATACTGCTATGGCTATGGTGTCTAAACCTGGTCTTGCTAAATTTATTATGAACCTGCTGTTTAAATTTAAAACACCACCCATTCCCATGAAATCATTTACGGATGATGTGCAGGCAAGAGAATGGCTTAAACAATATCGCTGATGCTTTATTATTGTCTAACTATAACAATTGATTAAGAGCTTTCTTCCTTCTACATTTAGCTTGTCATAAATCCTAAACATGAGAAAATTTATCATCGTTCACCTGCTTATTCTTAGCATAAGCACAGCTTACAGCCAGGGTCTTTTTTCGAAACATGCCTACGCTCGCCAGGATTCACTTCGTGGTTCAATCACAAAAGAACGTGAGTGGTGGGATCTGGTCAAATATGAATTGTCAATTGCTGTTAATCCAGAGACTCAATCTATAAAAGGATCTAACGTTGTTCATTATAAAGTTCTCAATAACTATAATGTTCTACAGATAGATTTACAGCCACCATTAACAATAGACAAAGTTTCGCAAGACGGAAAAGCACTTGAAATAACACATGAGGGAAATGCTCACTTCATCAAATTAATGAAAGTGCAAAACCCTGGAGAAGTAAATGATTTAAAGATAGAATTTTCAGGCAAGCCACATGTTGCTGCACGTGCACCATGGGATGGTGGATTTACGTGGAGCAAAGATTCATTAGGCCATCACTTTATCGCCACTTCATGCCAGGGTATTGGTGCAAGCTTATGGTGGCCCTGTAAAGATCACATGTATGATGAGCCAGATAATGGCATGCTTATATCATTGAATGTTCCAGGAAATCTTGTAGCTGTATCCAATGGACGATTAAAGTTGGAGAAGAAAGAAAAAGATAAAACAAAAACATATACATGGGAAGTTAAAAATCCTATTAACAATTATGGAGTCAATATTAACATTGGCGATTATGTTCACTTCAATGAAAAGTATGCTGGAGAAAAAGGTCCGTTAGATATGGATTTCTGGGTGCTACGCTACAACCTTGAAAAAGCAAAAGTTCATTTTAAAGATGCTACCAAAATGATGAAAGCTTTTGAACATTGGTTTGGCCCTTATCCGTTTTATGAAGACAGCTATAAGCTCATTGAAGTTCCTTATCTGGGCATGGAACATCAAAGCTCTGTAACGTATGGCAACGGTTATCAAAATGGATATTTAGGTCGTGATTTAAGTTATACAGGTTGGGGATTGAAGTGGGATTACATCATCATTCACGAATCAGGTCATGAATGGTTCGCCAATAACATAACGTACAAGGACATTGCTGATATGTGGATTCATGAAGGATTCACCATGTATTCAGAAAGTTTATTCGTTGAATATTATTATGGCAAAGAAGCTGCAGCAGAATATACACGTGGTATACGATTAGGTATTCAAAACAGAGAGCCCATCATTGGTAACTATGGTGTAAATTCAGAAGGCTCTTCTGATATGTATAATAAAGGCAATAACATTTTACACACGTTACGACAAATCAATAATAATGATGAAAAGTGGAGGGCTATGCTTCGCGGTCTCAATAAAGACTTCTATCATCAAACCGTTACAACGCAACAGATAGAAGAGTACGTAGCAAAAAGTTTAGATTTAAAACTTCAGTCATTCTTTGATCAATATTTAAGAGACTACCGCATTCCTGTTTTTGAATATTGGGTTAGAAATGAAAATCTGATTTACAGATGGTCTAACTGCATCGATACATTTGATATGCCAGTAAAAATTTATGTTGATGGGAAAGAAAAGTTATTAAAACCCACGGCACAGCCCCAGGTGGAAAAGCTTGATTCGAATCAGCCTGCCATTAAAGTTGATCCTGATTTCTATGTTTATAGTTTTAACATTATGGGAAAATAATAACAGAAAGGATAATCTTTTCGATTACTACCATTAGAATAATAATGATATGGACTTACCAAATATTTTTACTTCCGATGTAGCAGCCGGGGTAATTCAGCGAATTGAAAAATTAGAACCAACAACACCAGCCAACTGGGGCAAAATGGATGTTTCTCAAATGCTGGCACATTGTTGTGTTACGTATGAAATGGCGTACGAGAACATACATCCCAAACCTAATTTTTTTATAAAGCTTTTACTCAAGGTATTTGCAAAGAAAGCTGTTACTGGCCCGGCACCGTATAAGAAAAGTACACCTACAGCGCCACAGTTTATTATTAAAGGATCAAGAGATTTTGAAAAGGAAAAGAATCGCTTGATAGCTTATATAAACAAAACACAGCAGTTGGGTGAATCTTATTTTGAAACCAAAGAATCTCAATCTTTTGGAATGCTCACCATAAACGAATGGAACAATATGTTCTATAAACATTTAGATCATCATCTCAGTCAGTTTGGAGTTTAGTCATCCTAAATGAACATTATTACTAAATGTTGATGACCGGATTCGATCATACAAGTTCGCTCATGGACGATAGAAGAAGGCAAACAATTTGAAATACGCCCTAATCATCAATGAATTATGTTTGGCGTTATGTTTGTATCTCTTCATGCGCATCTAAAATTCGCTGACCTATGCTCCTGAACTATCTTCGAATTGTTTATCGGAACCTGTTAAAGAACAAGGCTTTTTCGTTCATCAATATTTTTGGGCTTAGTGTAGGCATGGCTGCATTTTTACTCATCATGCAATATGTTCGTTTCGAACGCAGCTATGAAGATTTTAATACCAATGCCACAAACATTAGCCGAATTACGCTTGACGTTTATAACGGATCAGGATATGTAGTGACAGATTGTGAAACTCATGCACCTATGGGCCCTATGTTAAAAGAGAAGATGCCCGAGGTACAGGATTTTGTCAGAATGTATCATTGTGATGGTTTAGTCGACATAAAAGCAGGAACACAAAAATTTCTTGAAGAAGGTATCTACTTTGCAGATCCATCGGCAGTGCGAATTTTTACACTCAATGTTTTGCATGGTAATGCCACACAAGCTTTAACAGATCCGTTTCAAACTGTTATTACAGCTTCGATCGCAAAAAAATATTTTGGTCGCGTAAATGTTGTAGATGAGCCTATAGAAATAAACAAACAGGTTTACACGATAAAATCTGTTATTGAGGATCTGCCTGAAAACACTCATTTAAAATTTGGCATTTTACTTTCTCATGCTTCTCTTTCGAAATTATATGGATATAAAGAAGATGAGTGGTATGGCAATAATGAATATACCTATCTGCTCATGCTGCCGGGAACAGACCTCGTGAGCTTTAATAAAAAGCTGGAGGCATTATCAGCAACACTTAAAGATAAACTTAATAATGCCAGGTATGTTGCGGAACCCATAAAAGACATTCATTTATATTCTAATAAAACATACGAGCCTGAAGTTAATGGCAATGCGAAAGCCGTATACTTCCTTTTAATCATTGCCATATTCATTATTGTAATAGCCTGGTAAATTATATAAACCTGTCTACAGCCAGAGCTGTCGAGCGTGCGCGAGAAGTTGGTATTCGCAAGGTGATGGGTTCTGTGAAAGCACAATTAATTTTTCAATTCTTATCTGAATCTGTTATCATCAATCTGTTGGCCGTGCTTGTGGCGTTTGTTCTGTTTCAAACATCGTTGCCATTCTTTCGTAATCTCACGGGTCAATACCTGCCGCTTAACTTTATGAGCGATCTTTCATTTTGGTACTTGTTGGTTGCCATGTTTTTTATGGGATCAATTCTTTCAGGTATCTATCCTGCTTTTGTCTTGTCATCGTTTCAACCTGCGGCTGTGTTGAAGGGTAAGTTTCGATCTTCTTCACATGGTCAACAATTGCGCAAGGGGCTTGTTATATTTCAGTTTGCATCAACCGTGGTGTTAATTGTTTGTATGTGCACCGTTTATTTACAGGTGAATTATTTACGAAACTATGATCTTGGTATGAACCTCGATCAGAAGGTTGAAATACGCGCGCCACAGTTAGGTGTTTCTGACTCTGCTTATATAGCAATCTCTCAGAGCTTTAAAAACGAATTATTACGGAATCCACGCATACAAAAAGTGTCTCGTTCCCAATCACTGCCGGGTTTGAGTTTGCATGAATTGAGCTCCACAAGTTTTACAAGACTTGGTCAGGATAAAAAGACAGGTTATGAATATTATTACTACTCAATAGATGCAGACTTCCTGGCAACAATGAATATGAGTTTGGCAGCTGGACGGAATTTTGAAGATGGAAAGTTGAATGAGGATGAGGTTATCATAAATGAAGAAGCTGTTAACCGACTTGGATTTTCAACACCACAAGAAGCGTTGGGAGCAAAGCTCACCTTCAGAACACTTTGGGAAGCTCAGTCATCAACTGTTATTGGTGTAGTGAAAAATTATTATCAGCGCTCGCCGAAGGAGAAACATATTCCCATGCTTTTTAAATATGGTGAATACGCCAGCTACTTCACAATTCGTATAGATCCTGATCGCGTTAAAGAAACCATTAGCTCAGTGAAAGCAACCTGGAATGGATTGTTTCCAAATTCAGTTATGTATTATTTTTTCCTCGACGAAAAATACAATCAGCAATATCAGTCTGATGCCAGGTTTGGTATGGTGATCGGCACGTTTTCAGTTTTAGCTGTTATCATTGCATGTCTCGGATTGTTTGGTCTCTCATCATTTACAATCGTTCAACGCACAAAAGAGATTGGTATTCGTAAAGTTCTTGGTGCTTCAGTTACACAAATTGTACGTTTACTCTCCCAGGATTTTGTAGTCGTTGTTATGATCGCAGCACTTCTGGCAATACCTGTTTCATATTTTGCCATGAAAGAATGGCTGTCTAATTACGCAGTCCGAATTAATTTGAATGCATGGATGTTTGTATTACCCGTAATTCTTATTCTGATAATTGCGTTGGTCACTGTTAGTTTTCAAACTATTAAAACGGCTGTTTCCAATCCAACAAACTCATTGAGGCAGGAGTAAAGATTACAAAGTCATTTTTAAAACTTCTTCAATCTCATCGTTATTAAGCTTAACAGGATTGTTTTTGTTGTCAGTGCTCTTTACTATTTTCTCAACATCATTTAATGTTACACCCCCTCGTGAGAGTTTGGGGATATTCATTTCATCAGTCCAATTGCTGATGAGATCAAGTAATGAGTCGATATAGTATTCATTACTCTTGTTTTGCTGATCAGAAAATAAGCGGCCAACAGTTGCATATTTTTCCAGTGCTTCGATATTACTTTTTTCTGATCGGAGTTTTTGCACCGTTATTTTATTAGCAGCTGCCATCATTGAACTGCAGATAACACCATGAGGTATTTCATAATATCCGCCAACAGAAGAAGCAAATCCATGCACAAGTCCGAGGCCGGCATTGGCTAACGTAATGCCCGAAAGATAAGCGGCCATAGTCATGTCACTTCTTGCATTTACATTTGTTCCATCATGATAGGCATTTAATAATGATGCTGCAATTCGTTTCAAACCTTCTATCGCTAATGCATCTGTTATTGGATTCGCAGTTGTAGATAAATAAGATTCCAGCAGTTGAGTAAAAGCATCCATGCCACTGGCCGCTGTTCTCGTCTGGGGACAACTTAATGTCAACGACGGATCCAGTATAGCAACGTTAGGAACAAAGTTGTTATGTCGTAATGATTTCTTGTAGCCATTTTCTCCTGTTTCAGAGAGCACTGCATTCTTTGTGGCTTCACTTCCCGTGCCTGAAGTTGTGGGAATGGCGATGAAAGGAATTTTTACACCCGGATGTATTTTTGTTCCAACGCCTTCCAGGTAATGTTTAACAGAATCTTTTACAGGAAGCATAGCTGAAATAGCTTTGCCTGCATCCAATGCACTGCCACCGCCTAATGCTACAACAACATCACAATTAAAGGATGCAAATTTGTTTACGGCATCATCAATCATGAATGGTGTTGGCTCCTTATCAATAGTGCAATGCTCAATCACACATTCATTAGCATTCAATTGATCTAACAATGTTGATGAGTAGGCTGCAGATTGAAACGAATTAGCACCGGTGATCAGAAGAATCTTTGACCCAAAGGTTTTACTGATAGCAGGCAACGTGGATATTTTTCCAGTACCAAAATAGAGTTGAGGTGTATTTGCAAAGCTGAATGTGTTGATCATGATCTTATTCTATTTCGCTTCTGGAAAGAGCATGGTATGCTTTATTCCTTCGCGTGGTTTTTCCATCCACGGAGCAACGGTATCGCGCCATGTTGCATAATGAGCAGTTTCTTTATGTGCCAGTACAGCCGCTTCAGTTTCGTATGCTTCGTACAAAACAAATTTTCCCGGATCCTTCGCATCCTGCAATATGTCAAAGCGAAGATTGCCTGGCTCCTGAATGGAATTCTTATGGTTATCACGTGTGGCTTTGATGAAATCATTTATGAATTCAGGCTTCACGTATACATGTACAATGGTAGCAGTCATATAGATT
>DATCRE010000571.1:0-6169 GCA_036569145.1 Cyclobacteriaceae bacterium | reverse complement strand
CATTCACTGGCTGATTCAGAATATAACACCAGGAGAAAAGAATGCGAGCAAGGTGTAGCGTTACTTAAGAAACATTATCCTTCCATTTCAAGCTTACGCGATGTAACACCTGCGATGTTAAAAGAACATCAGTCAGAATTTCCATCTATTGTATTTGACCGTTGTAACTATATAGTAAGTGAAAATCTGCGCGTTGAAGGAGCTAGTAAAGATCTGGCTAACGGTGATATTGCAAGCTTTGGTGCGAAGATGAATGAAACACATGAAGGCTTATCAAAACTGTACCAGGTGAGCTGCAAAGAACTTGATTTTCTGGCGGAAGAAGCGAAAGCGCATCCCGCAGTGTTAGGAGCTCGCATGATGGGTGGAGGCTTTGGCGGTTGCACCATAAACATTGTGAAGAATGACGAGATTGAAACATTTATTTCTCAGCTTCGCAAAGATTACATGAATGCATTTAATATCGAACTGAAGTCATACATTGTAAAAGTTAATGATGGCTCAAGTCAGGTAACAGCAACGTTAAAAAATGTATCATACGCTCAATAAATAAGAATGTCAGTTTTTGATTTTAATGAGCACGCCCATCGTCGTCTCAATCCGCTTACAGGTGAATGGGTTCAGGTATCGCCACACAGAGCCAAACGTCCATGGCAGGGACAAGTTGAAAAGACTAGCGCAGAACAAAATCCCGCTTACGATCCAACGTGTTATCTCTGTCCCGGTAATGTTCGCTCAAATGGTGAGTTGAATCCCCAATACACATCAACGTATGCATTCACTAACGACTTCTCTGCAGTAGTAGAAGATGTGCCTTCCGGTGAAATTGTAATCGAAGGTTTGTTAACAGCAAAGAGCGAACGAGGTATCTGTCGTGTAATCTGCTTTTCACCACGCCATGATCTTACCATTCCGGAAATGGAAGTGACAGACATTCGTAATGTTGTTGATCTGTGGGTGAATGAATACGAAACGTTAGGTGCGCTTGATTTTATTCAGCACGTTCAGATCTTTGAAAATAAAGGAGCCGTTATGGGTTGCTCTAATCCGCATCCACATGGGCAGATCTGGGCCCAGGAGTCTATACCCGTAGAACCATTTAAAAAGCAAGCGAATCAGCTAGCCTGTTTTAAACAAAAAGGTCATACACTTTTAGCAGATTATATTCAGATAGAACAGCGCCAGCAACAACGCATTGTTTTTGAGAATGATCACTTCATTACCATCGTACCCTTCTGGGCAACGTGGCCATTTGAAACCATGATCATTCCTAAACGACCGATGGCAAGAATAACTGAAATGACTGCAGACGAAAGAAATTCATTTGCAGAAGCCTATAAGCGCATTGCTGTTCGGTATGATAATTTATTTGAGATTTCTTTTCCATATTCAGCAGGAATACATCAGGCGCCAACCGATGGCGCTGAACATCCGGAGTGGCATTGGCACATGTCATTCTATCCACCACTACTTCGCTCTGCAACAGTTAAGAAGTTTATGGTAGGATATGAAATGCTTGCCAACCCACAACGTGATGTAACGCCAGAATTCAGTGCGGCTAAACTCCGCTCTCTGTCTGAAATACATTTCAAACAGAAAGTTTAACTTGCAACCCCTAAACGTTACCATATATGAATCGATTATTATTTATAGTACTATTGGCAATGGCAGTTGCCTGCAAGCCAAAGACCGACTCTGAAACTGAAACAACTAACACAACCTCAGACACAACTAAAACAATGGCATCAATCACTAAAGCCAGCTTTGGCAAACTTCCTGACGGACAAGAGATCACACTCTACACAGTAACAAACAAAAACGGTGTTGAGATGAAGGTTATGAATTACGGAGCCATCATCACATCACTAAAAACACCAGACAAAAATGGTGTTCTGGAAGATATTGTTTTAGGTTATGATTCGCTTGCCGGATACCTGAAAGAATCTCCATTCTTCGGTGCTGTTGTTGGTCGTTATGGCAACCGTATTGCAAAAGGCAAATTTACATTAGATGGAAAGGAATATACATTAGCCATAAACAACGGCGTGAATGCTCTTCACGGTGGTGTAAAAGGTTTTGATAAAGTTTTCTGGACAATAGAAGAGGTAACATCCGCCGAAGGACCTGCACTGAAACTTTCTTACTTAAGCAAAGACATGGAAGAAGGTTATCCTGGGAATTTAAAAGCTGAAGTTATCTACACATTAACCGATAACAATGAGCTTCGCTTTGATTACACCGCCACAACGGACAAGACTACAGTAGTTAATCTTACACAACACTCTTACTTTAACTTAACAGGAAATGCCAAGCGTGATATCTTAGATCACGAACTCATGCTCATATCAGATGAGATTGTACCTGTTGACAAGACTCTTATTCCTACAGGCAAACTGAGAAAGGTAGCAAACACTCCATTTGATTTCACTACAGCACAAGTGATAGGAAAAAGAATTAACAACAAAGATGAACAGATTGAAATGGGTGGAGGTTATGATCATTGCTTTGTTTTACGCGATGCTTCTGATAGCTTAAAGCTTGCAGCAGTGTTAACTGAACCAACCAGTGGCAGAAAAGTTGAAGTATATACAACAGAGCCAGGCATTCAATTCTATTCAGGTAATTTCTTAACGGGTTCAATAACCGGTAAAGGCAATGTAGTATATGCTCGTCGCTTTGGTTTATGCTTAGAGACAGAACACTTCCCTGATTCACCAAATCAAAAACAGTTTCCATCTGTGGTGTTAAAGCCCGGAGAAACTTACAAAACATCAACCGTATATAAGTTTGGTGTGAAATAAACACACATTCTTTTTTGAAAAAAAACCTTCTGGCTTTTTGCCGGAAGGTTTTTTTATTGCCCATTGATGTAATACAATTATCGTCATTGGATGGAATTGATATATTCATGCTAAAAATTTCCAAACCATGAATGTCATTAAAAAACGAATTGCTCTGTTCATTACGAGCATACTCATCAGCATAAGCAGCTGTTTTGCACAGACACTAACACATAGTCGATGGGATGAACTCACCGCCAGCGACTGGCCCCTGGCTCTTAAGAACTCTAATCGCACATGCATACTTCCTATCGGCATTCTCGAGAAACATGGTCCGCATGTTCCACTCGGTTCCGATCTCATACAAGTGCGCGAATGGTCTGCACGTGCAACAAAAAGAGAATATGCTGTGGTCTTTCCTGATTATTTTTATGGACAGATAAACGAAGCCAAACATCAGCCCGGAATTTTTGCATTACCAGAAAGGGTTGTCTGGGATCTACTTGAAGCTACATGCGATGAGATTGCGCGAAACGGATTTAATAAAATTGTAATCATTAATGGTCATGGAGGCAATCCACAAATGATCCGTTATTTTATTCAGACACGTCTCGAGAAAGAGAGAGACTATGCTGTTTATTTTTTCGAACCACCATCTGATGCCGACTACACAAAAAAGATGGCTGCACTTCATAAGTCAAACCAAGCGGAAGATCAGCATGCAGGTGAACGTGAAACTTCAGCGCTGCTATATCTTCGCCCCGACCTGGTTAAAATGGATAGCGCTAACAACGAATCGGGTGCTAACCAGAAACGTCTTAATATTCCTAATGTGTACACGGCTATCTGGTGGTATGCAAGCTATCCGAATCACTATGCAGGTGATGGGGCAAAAGCTATACGCGAGCTTGGTCAATTAGTGACAGAACATTATATAGATTCTCTTGTAGCTGCACTCAAGGCTATAAAAGAAGACACGAAGACTCTTGAGCTTCAAAAAGAATTTTTTGACAAGGTAAAGAAGTAATTTACCACTTAACTAGTTTAGACGACTACGAATTATAGCAGAACAATCTCAATAATACTATTTTCGTTGTGACGATAGATCAACCAAGATCTTTTAAAGGATCGTGTCATTCTGAGTACTGCCAGAATGGCCGGTGTGAAAATAGATCGTCATAATTATTATGAGAATATTGATTCTAATTCTTCTTTCAGTTCCATGCCTTTTGTTTGGGCAAAACAGATTGGCAACAAGAGAAGATATTAAGTTGTATGGAGATTACATTACTGAAGGAGATCTGATTATAGATACTCCCACAGGCACTTATCCAGATGGGATAAATAAAGTAATGTATAACAGGATAAGCACAACCTTCCCGGGTTTGCGAGAAGATGCTATAATCTGGGTTGATGGAAAAAAACTTGGCTCATTCTGCGAATTCAGATTACTCAATGCAACAGAGACAACGCCCTGGCATATTTCAAGTGCAACGGTGAAACCTATTCCCGGAACACGCATGGATGGTATTTATACCAAAAATAGTTACGGGGGATTTTTATATTTAATCCAGGGACTTAAAAATATAAGAATTGATGGTGGCAACGACAGCAAGTATCCGGGTCTTACAGCTTTTCCAAAAAGCAGAGTATTCTTAAAAGGAAGTTTTGGTATTGGTGCAACCAGTACAGGTATCTATAAAGGTTATCATGCGTTTTCTATTGGCGTTCTGGATGGTGGAAGTATTTACATTGAAAGCGTTGAAGGAGAACATGGCTTCTCTGTCATCCGGTTAGAAGGTGGAAGTTATGATTGGATAGCCTCCGTTGAAATTAAGAATTGCTACATACATGACAGCAACAGTGAAGGAATGTACATTGGAGCTACGCACGCACCACCATTAGCGAAAATAAAAGATCTGAAAATTCACAATGTCATCTGCGCACGCACAGGGTCAGAATCTCTGCAGATGCAACATCTCATTGGAGTTACGCACGTGAGCAACGTTACCATATATTCACCAGATACTGGTTTTCTGAAACAATTCGGACAGGGACAGGATACGGGAATTCAATTGAATGTAGACCAGGGAAAATGCATTTTGGAAAATATAGTCGTGGATTCATGGGGATCTCACGGCCTGAATCTTTTTGGATCGGATGCATTTCCAGCCGATTCAACATCATTTACCACAATAAAAAATATTCTTTTTAATGATGGAAGAGGACAGGCCATCTATCCTCATCACTCCTGCAGCTATGGCATGAAATGGCATTTTCAGGATATCTACATCAGGAAACCTACAAACGAATATTTTCTGAAAGAGAATTCAGCAATACCTGATTACTCCATCCACAAGAATGAAGGCACTGACTTCATTTCATTTAATCACATTACCTATGATGGAACGTTGCCCCACGTGTTTCAGGATTCGATTTTGGAAGAGTCGGTATCAAAAACAAAAATGGATCTTCCACCCGTTGAGTATGTTAACGCCGGATTCTATGAACCCGCCAGTAAAATAAAAGTATGGCAGCCTTACTATGCTTACTATTTGACTGGTGTTGTAAAACAGACTACGCGTTGGAATAAGGGTGATATTGCAGAAGACATGGAGCCTGGTTCTCTGCCCGTATTCTGTAAATGCATAGTCGCACATGACTCGCTTACCACCAGGCCAAAGGACAGTCCAAATTATATGATACTCACCTGGGATGAAAATGGTGTTCGCAATGATCAACCACGATGGAATAAAAATTCTGTACAAAGATTTTATCCCCCAGATGATTTGAGAGTGCGGCAGAATAGTTTCTATGGAAATCTGAATATCGGTTTTGTAGAAACAAGCACTCAAAGCCTAAGAAGGAAACGAAAAATTGCCGGGAGGTAATTTTACACACTCATCCTAGATGTCATTTCTTCAAAAAAAGATAATGCAACTAAGTTGCATTAAAGATTTATATTTACATACTTGCTGCACGATTTAACAATTCTTGAGGAAGAGAGCACTACATATTGTTTTTCCAGTTGTTCTGATTGCAAACCTGCTATTCAGCCAGGTTGCCATTAACCTTCTTCATGATAATCATACTTCTACTAAGCCAACAGTTGAACTACAAAAAGGTCAGGCGAGTGTTCAGAAGCATGCCGGGCATTGTAAAGTATGTTCACTGGATATCATATTCAATTTACTTTACAATCCTTCAATACACTTCGATGTTCTCCTTTCAAAGAACACTCCCGTAACTGTTTATAATGCTGGTGTAATACGCGCTTCTGTTTCATTCACACAAGGCAGAGCTCCCCCAGTTTCTATTTACTAATCATTCTTTTTTGTCTATGACCTCTGCGGTCAGATAAGTCCTTTACCTGATGGATGGTATTGGCG
>DATCRE010000570.1:0-6191 GCA_036569145.1 Cyclobacteriaceae bacterium | reverse complement strand
CGTGGCTTTTACAATCTCGATGGCAAAGAGGTGACATATTGGTTTGGCTTTGAAAATACTTTTGTTACATCCTTCTATAGTTTCATTACCAAAAAACCAAGTGTTGAAAACATTCAACTTATTGAAGATTGTATACTGTGGTCCATTTCATACGAGAATGTTCATAAACTCTATGATCAGCATCCTGATATTGAAAGACTGGGAAGAATTATGAATGAACGCTATTATGTAATGCTTGAAGAACGTTTTGTGAGTAATCATTTTAAAGAAGCAAAAGAACGTTACGAAAATCTGATGGTGACATCCCCTCATAT
Source organism: Cyclobacteriaceae bacterium (assembly GCA_036569145.1). Classification (GTDB taxonomy): domain Bacteria; phylum Bacteroidota; class Bacteroidia; order Cytophagales; family Cyclobacteriaceae; genus DATCRE01. The sequence goes on along the minus strand of DATCRE010000570.1, from coordinate 5,877 downwards.
ATTACAACGCATTCCTTTGGGCTACATTGCCTCCTACCTGGGTATTAGTCAAGAGACTTTAAGCAGAATAAGAAGTAAAGTTTAAACACCTCCTCGACATTGCTTCGCTTATCACCCCTATTTTATAGGTGGAGAGTAGTGAGGTGGATGACTGTTCCCTTTCTCATGCACTTGAAAGTTCCTTCTTTATACTAAGAGCGAACAATTCTATATTCTAACTACCACATTCACCATTCTTTCCTTTTTGACTTATGTCAAAAGATCCCTTATGACCTTCGGATACTTTTGATTCATAAATTAAAAAGAACATGGAAGAAAAAATGTTTCAAAAACCCTCTAATGCTTTTATAGCTGCTTCATGGGTAGCGCTATTATCCGGTATTCTCGCTTTCATCATTGGTCTGTGGAATGCAGACATGCAGCTTAATGAGAAAGGATATTATTTCACTGTATTAATGTTTGGCTTATTTGCCGCTATCTCTTTGCAAAAAGCTGTTCGCGATCAATTGGAAAATATTCCTGTAACTAATATCTATTACGGACTTGCATGGTTTTCAACCTTGCTCGCTGTTGTATTGCTTGTTGTTGGTTTATGGAATGCTACACTTGACAGAAGTGAAAAAGGATTCTATGCAATGTCTTTTACACTTAGTGTTTTCGCCGCTATTGCAGTTCAAAAAAATACAAGAGATAGTCAGCGAGGAAAAGTTGAAGAGTAGTTCTTGTTATGTAATTCTGAATTACGGTCTGTGTCCTTGTTGAATTTATTGGAGAGTTCGATCTGTGAGGACACAAATCGAGGTAAGGGAGTAATTAATTTCAATTGATCATTTCGCTACAACTCCCTGGTTTGCAAACTCAAGATAACAGCCGTGAGAATCTAATAAGGCTGATGATGATACTATTCAAAAAAAATTAACGAGGAAGAAAATGAACAAATTAAAGTTTTCAAAAGATGAAGGTCTTCAGTTTTATAAGGAGCTTAACAATAAAATAGATGAGCACTTTGCAAAAAAGGGAATAGAAAAATCAGGTAATCTGAAGATGAAGATTAAAATGCTTATGTATTTCTCACTCTGTATTTTGTTTTATGCGCTCATGATAACAAGCACGACCCTCTCCGGATTTTATGTTTTCTATCTGTTGATGGGTGTTGCTGTGTTATTAACGGCTTTCAATGTTTCGCATGATGCCGCACATGGCGTTGCCGTAAAAAACAAACATTGGAATAAATTTCTATTTACACTTAGTTTTAATCTTCAGGGCAACAATGCTTATGTCTGGGGTAAAAACCATAATGAATCGCATCATCTCTATACCAATATTGAAGGTAGTGATATTGATGTGTTGAAGAATCCCCTGTTTAGAATGACACCAACACAGAAATTAAAATGGTATCATCGATACCAGTATTTATATGCTCCTGTTTTGTACCTGTTATATTCCATAAACTGGACACTGATCAGAGAAACACTTATGATCTTTAATATTTCGAGCAGAACCATTAAGATCGAAATACCAAAAAAAGAAATCATCAAGCTGGTATTGTTCAAAGTCCTGTACATCGGATATATGATTGTTCTTCCGGCATTACTTCTTCCATTTGGATGGGTAACTGTTCTAATCGCGTTCGTGATAAATCACTTTATTGTGTCGCTTATTTTTGTTGGTGTGCTTGGGGTTTCTCATGTTTCCGATTTTGTAAGTCACCCAGCGCCCGATAATGATAATAAGCTGAATATGAGCTGGCCCAAGTTACAGATGTGTACCTCGATAGATTATAACCCGGAAAGTAAATTCTTTAACTGGACGCTTGGAGGCTTTAACGCGCATGCCCTTCACCATTTACTACCAAACATTTGCCACATCCATTATCTGGAGATTCTTCCTCTCTTTCGTGAGCTGGCCGAAAAGCATGGAATGGTATATATGGAAATGAGTTACTGGAAATCACTGAAATCTCATTTCAGATATCTGAAGCAAATGGGAATGTTTGAACACCCTAAACCCGCACATTTTGAAAGATAGACATATTCGAATTCCTAAGGACACAGAGTTATTAAAACTGATCTACCGGAGAGTTGATGATAAGCTAGAAATGAACAGGAATAAATTTCTGGCTAAGCTTAGCATCAAGTTTGCAGTATATTTTTTTACACTGGTCTTAGCCTATTATTTGCTATTCGTTGTTAGTAATCCGTTGTTATTTATTGGATGCTTTATTCTGTATGGAATAATTCTTCTTCTTTTTGCTTTTAATTTTTCGCATGACTTCTCGCACAACACTGTTTTTAAAAGCGCCAGCCTTAATAACTTTTGTTTCACCATGATATATACTATGGTAGGCGCACATGCCGAATCATGGAAGCAAAGGCATATTAATTCACATCATTTTGCACCTAACGTTGAAGAATACGATTCTGATTTACAAATAACGAATCTTATCCGGGTCATTCCCGGGAGTGAGCATAAGTGGTTTCATCGGTATCAACATTATTACGCTACTATAGCTTACACTACGTATTCATTATTTTGGGTTTTTATAAAAGATTTTGTGATACTTTATTCGAAGGATGATCAGGGTAGGAAGAAGGATCTGTTGTACCACGTTACTTTCTGGACGCAGAAGATATTTTATATGTCAATTATAATAGTACTTCCAATTTTATTTTCACCGCAGACGTGGCAGATTGTTATTGCTGGTTTTTTAGCCATGCATTTATGCCAGTCGCTTTTTCTGTTGTATACATTTTTCATGACACATCATGTGGAAAGCACGACCTACCCTGTAGTTGATGATCAAGGCTATATTAATACTTCGTGGCTGATGAATCAGGTAAGGAGCTCGAACGATATGCATCCGTTTAGTGAAACTGCCAATTTTATATTGGGTGGTTTCAATAATCATATTGCTCATCACTTGTTCCCACATTATCATCACATTTACTATCCGAAGCTTAACAAAATTTTATATGAAGTTTTAATAGAGCATAATATTATTCCAAATCAGACTACATATTGGGGAGGAGTTGTGTCTCACCTCAGACTTTTAAAGAAAATGAGTTCAAAGAATCAAGTCTGATTTTTAAATTCACAATTTGCTAAAACAAAACGAGGTACGATCTGTTTCCAAATCGTACCTCGTAAATTGTAATTCGTAAATCTTTTCTTATCTGCTCAGATAAAGATTTCTTTCTGAATAAATTTTCAGGAAATAATCATCCATCAAATCGTCAATGAAATAAATTGCTTCTCCTGTTGATTTCATTTCAGGACCTAGCTCTTTATTTACATCCGGGAATTTGCTGAATGAGAATACTGGTTCTTTAATAGCATATCCTTTCTTGGTAGGGTTGAATTTGAAATCTTTAACTTTCTTATCACCCAACATTACCTTGGTAGCGTAGTTAACATAAGGCTCGTCATACGCTTTGCAAATGAATGGCACTGTGCGTGATGCGCGTGGGTTAGCTTCAATGATATAAACTGTATCGTTCTTCACTGCAAACTGTATGTTAATCAACCCTACCGTTTTTAATGCCAACGCTATCTTATGTGTATAGTGTTCAATTTGCTTGATGATGAAATCACCTAAGTTGTAAGGAGGCAACACTGCGTATGAATCACCCGAGTGAATACCGGCAGGCTCAATGTGCTGCATAATACCGATGATGTAAACATCTTCGCCATCGCAGATAGCATCGGCCTCGCACTCTATTGCTCCATCAAGGAAGTGATCTAACAATACTTTATTTTCTGGCAAGTGTTTCCAGATGTCAAGGATGTGGGTCTCAAGTTCTTGTTCGTTGATAACAATCTTCATGCTCTGACCACCCAACACATACGAAGGACGAACCAACAACGGGAAGCCAATTATTTTTGATGCTTCAAGAGCTTCATCTGCATTGGTTGCAACACCAAACTCAGGATATGGAATAGCGAGCTCTTTTAACAAAGTTGAAAATCTTCCACGATCTTCAGCAAGATCAAGCGCTTCGTATGAAGTACCTATGATTTTGATTCCGAACTTGTGAAGCTTTTCAGCTAGCTTCAATGCCGTTTGTCCGCCGAGCTGAACAATAACACCTACTGGTTTCTCATGTTCGATGATGTCGAATAAATGTTCCCAGAATACAGGTTCGAAGTAAAGTTTGTCTGCAATATCGAAATCTGTTGATACGGTTTCAGGGTTACAGTTGATCATGATGGTTTCGTAGCCAGCTTCTTTAGCAGCTAACACACCATGAACACAAGAGTAGTCAAACTCAATACCCTGACCAATACGATTCGGACCAGAGCCTAACACTACTACTTTCTTTTTATCTGATACAATGGATTCGTTCTCGGTATCAAATGTTGAATAATAATATGGAGTCTTCGCTTCAAATTCCGCAGCACAAGTATCAACCAGCTTGAACACGCGCTTAATGCCCATGTCTTTTCTCTTCTTGTTCACATCACTTTCGTAGCAATCAAGGATGTGTGCAATCTGTCTGTCGGCATAGCCTTTCTCTTTTGCTGTGCGCATCAGATCGGCTGGTATGGTGTTGATATTGAATTTGCCAATTTTCTTTTCTAACTCAATCAGCTCTTCAATCTGCTTCAAGAACCAACGATCAATCTTTGTAAGCTTCTGAACTGTCTTCATCGGGATGCCCAACTTCAAAGCATCATACACATGAAATAATCTGTTCCAGCTTGGATTTTCTAAGCTGTGAAGAATCTCATCTTGCTTAGTAAGTTCTTTTCCATCAGCACCCAATCCGTTCCTTCTGATCTCGAGTGACTGACATGCTTTTTGAAGTGCTTCCTGGAAATTACGGCCTATACCCATAACTTCACCTACGGACTTCATCTGCAAACCTAGCTGACGATTTGCTCCTGGGAATTTATCAAAGTTCCAACGTGGTATTTTTACAATCACATAATCAACAGCAGGTTCGAAGTAAGCTGATGTTGTTTTAGTGATGGCATTCTTTAATTCATCAAGATTATATCCGATAGCAAGTTTAGCAGCGATCTTGGCGATAGGATATCCTGTTGCTTTTGATGCGAGCGCTGAAGAGCGTGATACGCGTGGGTTAATTTCAATTCCAATGATGTCATCATTCTCAGGATTTACCGAGAACTGCACATTGCAACCTCCGGCAAATTGTCCGATACCATTCATCATTTTAATAGCGAGGTCACGCATACGTTGATATACCGTATCAGGTAATGTCATCGCAGGAGCAACTGTAATTGAATCGCCCGTGTGAACTCCCATTGGATCGAAATTCTCGATCGAACAAATGATAATGATATTTTTATTTGAATCCCGAAGTAATTCTAATTCATATTCCTTCCAACCCATGATACTTTGCTCAACAAGTACCTCATGGATGGGTGATGCATGCAAACCACGGTTCAATGCATCATCAAAGTCTTCAGGATTTTTAACAAATCCTCCACCTGTTCCACCTAAGGTGTATGAAGGGCGTATTACTAATGGAAATCCAATTTGCTGCGCAATTTCTTTTCCTTGTAAGAAAGATGTTGCTGTTCCTCCTTTACAAACACCAACACCAAGCTCAAGCATCTTCAAGCGGAATTTCTCGCGATCTTCCGTTGTCTCTATAGCTTTGATATCAACACCAATAATTTTTACGCCATAATGTTCCCAGATTCCGGCCTTATCGCAATCAATGCAAAGATTAAGTGCAGTCTGACCACCCATCGTTGGCAAAACAGCATCGATGTTGTGTTTTTCAAGAATTTCGCGGATTGATTTTTTGTCGAGGGGTTTTAGATAAACGTGATCGGCTGTCACTTTGTCGGTCATGATGGTAGCCGGATTTGAATTGATCAGCACGACTTCAATACCTTCTTCACGGAGTG
>DATCRE010000569.1:0-6546 GCA_036569145.1 Cyclobacteriaceae bacterium | reverse complement strand
GATAAAGACAGAGACAAGGGGCGTCAAAACAATAAGCCTAAAGAGAAAGAACCAAGCATGGAAGAAAAGCTAGCACAGCTTCTCAACAAGTTTAAGAAATAACGCAATAATGCCGGCCTGCTACCGGCATTTATTGTTTTTGAACCTATCTTCGTATCTAAAATTTTCAGAACCCCTATACTTATGCTAACCAATCACAATCCCCTTAAAACAACAGCGTACCAAAAACTTGAAGATCATTTTCTCATGATGCAGGCACTGCACATGCGCGAATTGTTTGCTCACGACTCAAAACGTTTTGAAAAACTTCATGCTCAGTTTGAGGATATCCTCGTGGACTACTCAAAGAATATTATTACAGATGAAACTATGAACCATCTGCTTGATCTGGCTCACGAAGTAGATCTTAAAAGTTCTATTGATGCCATGTTTAAAGGAGATAAAATTAATCGTACTGAGGGTCGTTCTGTACTTCATGTAGCGTTGCGTAATCGATCCAACACACCTATCATGTCAGATGGAGCAGACGTTATGCCTGAAGTGAATAAAGTACTGAATCAAATAAAAACTTTTACCGATAATTTAATTCAAGGTAACTGGAAAGGGTACTCCGGCAAAGCCATTACTGACATTGTTAATATTGGAATTGGCGGATCTGACCTCGGCCCTTATATGGTTACGGAAGCACTGAAACCATATGGCAAAGGCATCAAACCTCACTTCGTTTCAAATGTTGATGGTACACACATTGTTGAAACCGTTAAAAACTTAAATCCCGAAACGACTTTATTTATCATCGCTTCAAAAACATTTACAACACAAGAAACTATGACGAATGCTGAATCGGCACGTACATGGTTTCTGGATAAGACTGGTGGAAAAGGTGAAGTAGCTAAACACTTTGTGGCTGTTTCGACTAACATAAAAGAAGTTACAAAGTTTGGTATTGCTCCTGAGAATATGTTTGTGTTCTGGGATTGGGTTGGCGGACGTTATTCATTGTGGTCATCCATTGGTTTATCTATCGCCTGCACTATAGGTTATGACAACTTCGTCCAGCTTTTAGAAGGCGCTCATGCTATGGACAATCATTTTCATAAAGAATCTCTTGAAAAAAACATACCTGTAATATTAGCGTTGCTGGGCATCTGGTATAATAACTTCTATGGAGCAGCATCCGAAGCCATTCTGCCTTACGATCAATACATGCATCGTTTTGCTGCTTATTTTCAACAAGGCAACATGGAGAGCAATGGTAAATCAACAGACCGTGACGGCAATCCTGTAACCTATCAAACAGGTCCTGTAATTTGGGGAGAGCCCGGCACGAATGGACAGCATGCTTTCTACCAACTGATCCATCAAGGCACCAAAATTATTCCTTGTGATTTTATCGCCCCTGTAGTTAGTCAGAATCCTATCGGCGATCATCATGACAAACTGATGTCTAACTTTTTTGCTCAAACAGAAGCTTTGATGAATGGTAAAACATTAGAAGAAGTTGAGGCCGAACTTACCAAAGCTGGCATGTCTAAAGATGAGGTTGAACAACAGGCATCTTTCAGAGTTTTTGAAGGCAATAAACCAAGCAACAGCATCCTCTTCAAGAAGCTTACACCACGCACTTTAGGTAGCCTGATTGCCATGTATGAACACAAGATTTTTGTGCAGGGTGTGATTTGGAATATCTACAGTTTCGACCAATGGGGAGTAGAACTTGGGAAGGTTTTAGCCAAGAAAATTCTGCCAGAACTCAGTTCTTCGGAAGAAATTACAAGTCATGACACCTCAACAAATGGCTTAATTAACTATTTCAAACGTTTGAAGTTAAGTTGATTAACTTCTTGATTGGAAAGTACAAACTGTCCATTATTTTTACCGGATTTTTAAATTTGAAATGAGCGACAAAATTAAGAAAATTGGAGTATTCACATCGGGTGGAGATGCTCCTGGAATGAATGCGGCCATCCGAGCGGTAGTACGTGCTTGTGCGTATTACAAGAAAGAATCCTACGGCATCATGCGAGGCTATGAAGGAATGATTGAAGGTGATATTGTAAAACTTGGTCCACGTTCTGTTGGTAATATCATCCAACGCGGAGGTACAATTCTGAAATCAGCACGAAGCAATGCTTTCCGCACACCCGAAGGAAGAAAGAAAGCTTACGAGAATATTCAGAAAGAAGGTATAGAAGCTCTTGTTGCCATAGGTGGTGATGGTACTTTTACGGGTCTTCATAAATTTTACGAAGAATATAAAATTCCTTCTATCTGTATTCCCGGTACTATTGATAATGATATTGCCGGAACTGACTACACCATAGGTTATGACACAGCAACCAATACGGCTGTTGAAGCGATAGACAGAATCAGAGACACTGCTCTTTCTCATAACAGATTATTTTTCATTGAAGTAATGGGACGCAACTCAGGCTATATTGCCATCAACAGTGGTATTGCCGGTGGCGCTGTTACTATGATTATCCCTGAAGACGATACCACCTTTGATCAGCTTTATGAATTGCTGGAAGAGAATGGTAATACAACCAAGAAATCCAACCTTGTTGTTGTTGCTGAAGGTTCTAAAATTGGAGGCGCGATAGAACTGGCAAAGAAAGTTGCCGAGCGTTCTAACTACTTTGATATTAAAGTAACTGTGCTTGGTCACTTATTACGCGGCGGCCCTCCTACTTACTTCGATCGTCTGTTAGCCAGCCGAATGGGTGTTGCTGCAGTGGAGGGACTTTTCGAAGGCAAAAATGATGTTATGGTTGGTATAAAAGATAACAAGATTGTATATAACAGTTTTGATACCATCATGCAGTATCATCATGAGATCGATAGAGAGTCTCTTCGCATTGCAAAAATTCTAGCCATTTAATATTTATCAATTTCTAAATAACCACCAAACCTATTTACGAAATGAGAGAGTTGACTATCGGGATCGACATTGGAGGCACCAATACAAAATACGGCATTGTGGACAAAGAAGGTAATGTTGTGTTTCACGGAAGTATTTCTACTACACAACATGAAGAGTTTAAAGACTACTTCAAAAGCATGGCCGATGCTATGCAAGATGCACTGAACAATGTAGAAGGTGATTATAAATTACTGGGCATTGGTGTAGGTGCAGCGAATGGTAACTATTATAAAGGTACGATCGAGCGTGCTACTAATCTTCGCTGGAAAGGAATTATTCCGTTGGCTGATATGCTTACTGAACAATTTCATGTACCTGCTATTGTTACTAACGACGCTAATGCTGCTGCTGTTGGTGAAATGGTTTATGGTGCAGCCAAAGGCATGAAAGATTTCATCGTTATCACACTGGGCACTGGCCTTGGCAGCGGTTTTGTCTGCAACGGTTTATTGCTTAATGGTAAGCATGGTATTGCTGGTGAAGTTGGTCACACAACGGTTAACTATGCAGGCCGTCATTGCAACTGTGGTAAACGTGGATGCTTGGAAACCTACGTTTCAGCAACAGGTATCAAACGTACAGTTTACAAACTGTTAGCTGATTACCTGGAGCCAAGTGAGTTGAGAGGTATCAGCTTCGACAACCTGTCTACTAAAATGATTACGGAATGTGCTGTTCGTGGTGACGCCGTGGCGCTCGCTGCTTTTGAATACACTGGTCGTATCTTAGGTATGAAGCTGGCTGAGACTGTAGTTCATACTGATCCTGAAGCTATCTTCTTATTCGGCGGACTTTCTCTTGCCGGTGACTTGATCTTCAAGCCAACTATAAAACACATGGAAGCTAACCTGATGCCTGTTTTCAGAGGCAAGATAAAAGTTCTTCCTTCGTTATTACAAAATCAAGCTGCACCAATATTAGGCGCCAGCAGTCTGGTATGGAATTACCTCGATAACCAGAATCTACATCTGAAAGAAGCTATCGTATAAAAATCAAAGGCCGTTTCCAACGGCCTTTTTTATTACCTCTTAAAACGATTAGTCCCGACATGAATGACTGTTTACGCATTCCATTGACCATTGACTATTGACCATCGACTTCTATTCCATTCTATTAACATCAACCTTCACATCAATACGTTGATTGCCTGAGCTGAAAATAATTCCCTTTATAGGCGCCACATCAAAATAATCACGACCAAAGGCAACGGTGATGTGTTTATATGATGGCATCAGATTGTTTGTGGGATCGAATTCAACCCAACCAATCTCAGGAAAGTAAACTGCCACCCAGGCATGTGAAGCATCTGATCCAACCAGCTTTTCTTTTCCTGGTGGCGGCAATGTTTCAATGTATCCGCTTACATAACGTGCAGGTAAGCCGAGGTTGCGCAGGCATGCAATCATAAGATGAGCAAAATCCTGGCATACTCCTTTTCGTAATTTCAATACCGACTCAACAGGTGTATTGATTGTGGTAAACCCTGGCTTAAATTCCAATGATTTAAAAATCTTTTGCATGATGGCCTGGCATCCACTCCAGAGCGTTGCGTCTTCAGGAAAACAATCCAGTGCAAAATTTCTGATCTCTTCGCTGAAGGGTACGTGAAGTGAAGGCAACGTATATTGTATTACATCAGCATACACATCGCTGTTGGCAGCCATACGTTCTTTCACATCTCGCCATGACATGGTAGAGCTGAATGCTTTATGTGCATTCTGTCTGTCGTTAACTTCCACAACACTTTCTGAATGAATCTTTAGCTCAGCGTGTTCTTTATAGATGGATATAAACAACAGTGTATTTCCAAAATAATCCGTTCGATAGGTCTGCTCATCGGGAGCAGGAAAAATCTTAACATCGGATGAAAAACATTTTTGCTCTTCAAGATTGAGAGGCGCCAGGCACAAGCGATTATGCCCTGTGCTCACAGCATCCTGGTAAGTATATTCAGTAGTATGCCTGATCTTATAACGCATAGTTAAACTTCAAATTGAAATCCTTTACTTCCCTGCTGCTGATATGTTGAGTGATTAAAATAATTAGCACTCAACTTCGATGACAACGTATAAATCTGTATCTGTAATGTGTCACAAAATTCATCCAGATTTTTACGTTGTCTTGTTTTCGGATCGATAGCTATAAGTTTTTCAATGTTCATTAAGCGCACCTGACTGTAACATTCAAAAACCAAACGCGAAATTTCATTATCACCTGTTTCTCCTGTTTTAGCCGCAAGGCTTCTTGAATATTTTAACAATCCTTCAAGCTGTGAAAAGATAGACGTTGGATTCTGGCTATTCAGAAATAACAAGTCTAGTGTTGGTGTAATGTCAAGATATGTGCGATATACAGAACGATACGTTGAAAGATTTTGATTGCTTAACAACAATGCCTCCAGTAATTGAAACTCAACACTCTCTTCGTGACTATACGTAAGGATAGATCGATACTGTACCAGCTCCATCAAGATCTCTTCAATGAGCTGTCCCATGCGATACATGGTCCGTCCATCACTACGGTACATACTTTGCCGGGTCATCTCTGAAAATGATAACAGTCCGCCCGTAAGCTGATCCAGTAATGATGTTATATGACGAACTGCATCAGGTTCCTGTACTGCAATTTTACGTTTAACATTTTCTATTTCATCAATAATGCGCCAACTATCCACCGTCCAGCGATCACGCGCTGCATACATTGACTTCAATAAATTGTTCAGTGTATACAGAATGCTTCCTTGCCGGTTAGGATCACAAATCAAATGATGAATTTCAGGTAACGGATTACCTAATTCATCATTTTCGTTTTCTATAAATCCAGGATACGTATCTGTAACATGCGTAGCTGTTTGAAGTAACACACGCAATGATTCTGAATCATTACCATTATTCAAATAACCTGTTTGCGTCAGGTTACGAAGTACGATGCGAAGAAATCTTGATGTACGAATAACACGTTGTGTATAACGACCAACCCAAAACAAATTCTCTGCGGCACGGCTCGGCAACACAGCCTTACGCTTCATGTCTGGAGTTGAATGTGTTAAGGCTGTTGTTGTAGTTGTCTTCTGAATAGTTTCTACCCAAGTATCTTTTGAGATACCACCGTCCTGGTTGGAGACAAGGAAACTGCCTTTCTCTGGTGAGCAACGTGTAAGTCCGCCACGCATCATTTCATAACCATCCTGGCCAGCTACGAGGTATGAGCGAAGCACAGTAAAGCGAGGCTCAAGTCTTTCTTTTGAAAAGACAGGTGATGTAGAAAACTCAACTTCCTCCTGCCCTACATAACGATAAGGATTAAATTTTATCTTTCGGATTAAATCTTCTTTCTCTGCTTTTGATAGCTGACTACCCATCACGGTCTTGAAGCCACTCATGCGTTCAATGCTTTTGATAACCAGCGTATCGATATGATCAATCACATAATCCATTTCCTTTTTTTGTCCGCACCACCATGTTGCAATCATGGGAATGATTGGTTCTTCATTCAGGAAATATTTGAAAGCTCCATGCATGAAAGCCATCAGTCCGGTATTTTCAAGAATGCTGGTGCCTAACGGATTGGCGATGGTAACATTTCCCTTACGTACAGCCTGAAGCAAACCTGGAATACCCAGT
>DATCRE010000568.1:0-3078 GCA_036569145.1 Cyclobacteriaceae bacterium | reverse complement strand
TACTGTCTTTAAAAGATTGATAAAACTTAATGTTATCAACCACCAGATCTATGGAGAGCCTTACAAACAGGGCTGGTACAATTTGAAAAATGGTTGAGATGATGACAAAGATGGTTCCCAGAATAAGGTACCATTTGTAGTGGAGGAGGTATTTATTGAGGTACTTAAGTTCAGACATTACAAAAAATTTCTTCGGCTTCGATTACAACGAAATATACCGTCATTAGTTCAAACCGGTAACGATTTAAATCCGTTGACTTGTAAAACTACGATATCGTTAAAAAAATTATCGTAAACATTCAACTTTAAGCCCTAAACGTATAGCGAATACCTTAATGGATGTTTATTTTTGCGGAGAATTAACATATCAGGTAGTCGTTCTTTGATTAATTATGCTCAACAGAAGAAATTTGCGTATTAAAGTAATGCAGAGTCTCTTTTCACTTCAACAGTGTAAAGATGCTAACTATGAACTTTGCATTGAAGGGTTTGCCGAGTCTTTCAAGCCCGATCTCAATTCTATGGAAGTGCAGGACAAAGTCTTGCTAAACAGCCAGAAAAGACAAGCCACTAAACTATTTGAAAAAGCCTTTGAAAGCGGTGAAACCACCGTTGATCATGCCGATGCTCGTGTGAAGAAAGAAGTTAATGCTGCTTTCGTAGAGTACGCCAAACAAGTAAAGAAAGACACAGATTTCTTTTTGAAGAATCTGGTTGGTGAGGTTGAGAAAATTTATGATCAATACATCAGCGTGCTTACGCTCACCACAGTATTTGCCGACATTGCTGAAGCCGATAAAAAAGGTAGTCACAAAAACTTTATCGATAATGCCTGGATTAAAGCGCTTCGTAATAGTGAGGCTTTAAAGAAAGATGCCCTTAAACTAAATCGTCACTGGCAAAATAAACTCGACCAGGTTAAACTCTGGTTCCGAGATATTGTCCGTCAGGATACCGAGTATCAAAACTACACTGACAAGAAGTCACCTTCGTTAGACGATCAGAAGAAATTTATTAACCACTTACTTCGCAAGGTCATCTTGGGCAAGACTGTCATCAATGATATGTTTGAAGAAGAAGTATTGCGTTGGGCTGAAGATAAAGATATTGTTAAGGGTCTGGTTGAAAAAACTGTTAAGTCGTTTGATCCAGGAACAGGTAGCGAATTAACCTTGAACACACTTTCTATCAACTGGGAAGAAGACCGTGAATTCATTGAGATCCTTTACAAAAGAGCAAGCAGTCTTGGTAAAGAGCACAAAGAACTTATCGCTACAAACACGCGTAACTGGGAAGTTGAAAGATTACCACTTACAGATAGAATCATCTTGGAGATGGCCATTGCTGAGTTACTGAGTTTTCCAAGTATCCCCGTTAAGGTAACAATCAATGAATACATTGAACTTGCCAAGAACTACAGCACTCCAAAAAGCAGACAGTTTGTCAATGGTATTTTAGATGTAATTTCAAAAGAACTTAAAGAAGCTGGTGCTGTTAAAAAAAGTGGCAGAGGCCTTATAGACAACAAATAAATACTGACACTAAGATTTGATCGACGTTGAGTTGTTAAAATTTGTTAAATTTTTGATTTTGCAGTGTAACACCATTTAAATTTGAATTTGTATGAGCAAAAAAGGCGGAAGTACATTATTAGCATTTTTGGTAGGTGCGGCAGCTGGTGCTGTATTAGGTATTCTATATGCACCTGATAAAGGATCCAACACCCGCGAAAAGTTATCCTTTCAATTGGATAAGTATCGCAAAATGCTTCAGGATATGATTAATGATTTTGTATCAGGCAAGGAAACACCGCTCACATCAGAAGCTAAATCACAAGGACAGAAAGTTGTTGATGAAGCGAAGAATAAAGCAGAGCGGTTGCTTGAAGACGTTGATGAATTATTAGAACAGATTCGTGGCGGAGCAAAGAAATAATATCAACCATTAAACAATAGTTATTTTTTAGTATGAAGTCTAGTCTTAGAAACACATTGCTTGCTGTAGCATTTGCTATAACTGTAGTGGGCTGTAAAAACAAAGAAGCTGAGAGAATCGCTGCTTTGGAAAAGCAACCCGTAGAAAGTGCTTCTGCTGCACCAGTATCAGAAACACCAGTTGCTGATGTTAAACCTGAAGGTCCGTTACCTTCCTTTCAATTTGAAAAATCAGAACATGATTTTGGTACCATTACCGAAGGTGATATTGTTGAGTACACATATTCATTTGTTAACAACGGAGAAGCACCATTGATCATTCAAGGTGCACAAGGTTCTTGCGGATGTACTGTGCCTGAATGGACTAAAGAGCCCGTGCCAGTTGGCGGCAAAGGTTTTGTAAAAGCCAAGTTTAACAGCAGTGGCAAACATGATCTTCAAAATAAAACAGTAACCATTACGGCTAATACGTGGCCCAAACAAACCGTGTTAAAGTTCACGGCCATGGTAAAAGAAAAACCTGCAGCGAAATAATCACTGCCAGAGACAATGAAAATCCCGGACGAACCATCCGGGATTTTGCTTTTCAGACCGTTCTGGTGTTGCAGTTGTCAGAGAATAGTTGAACTTGCAACCTCGGGATCCATCCACATTTACCAGACAATTTTAATGCATCTTATATCTTTGATGAGTATATGAAAAAAATAATACTTGTAGCGATTGTCCTGTTTTTCGGAGTAGCTTTTAAAGGCTTTAGTCAAACTGTTTATGCATCAGACAAAGGCGAAAAATATCACACTGCTGATTGTAAACTATCGGGCGATGCAAATGCATTGACATTAGACAAGGCAAAGAAAGCAGGCAAAGGTCCATGCGGAATATGCAAACCCTATGAGCACTTTAAAGATAAACTGGCTCAGTGTACAGGTAAGACTGTTGCTGGAGATCGTTGCAAAAGAATGACAGCAAGTAAGAGTGGCAAGTGCTATCAGCATCAATCAAAATAATGGAGAGAAGAAAATTCATGGAGAGGTTCTGCATTTTCAAGAATCACTGTCGAAGCATGGTCTTCCGTAATTTTTCCCGTTATCGGAACTATGAATGTTGATCGTATTGTTGAAAGTGCCAGGCTGCTTGAAATGTT
>DATCRE010000567.1:0-2543 GCA_036569145.1 Cyclobacteriaceae bacterium | reverse complement strand
AATACCAAGCTGGAAGATCACTTTGTAAACTCGTGAGATAACAAATCAACCTGATCAATCATACTAATTGAATGATTGATCAGCGTTTGAATTTTATTGCAGCTAATTATTATTTTGGAATTTCCTCAATGTTTTACCTGTCTTGCAAGGCTGCTTGATTTTATGGTGAGAAAGACAATCAATCCTATAATAAAAAATACAGCCAGCCCCAGTGCACTGTAACGCATGCTACCTGTAATCTGATTGATGAATCCATAAGAGAATGTACCTAACACTACCGATACATTGAATATCACATCATAAAAACTAAAATAAGATGCAGTATCCTCAGTATCTTCAGGGATGAGTTTGGAATATGTCGCACGTGATAATGATTGTATCCCTCCCATCACCATACCAACAACGAAGGCAAGAACAAAAAACTGAAACTCAGTCATGATGAAGTAGGCTGAAATGCAAATGCCTATCCAGATAGCAATCATAGTGATAATGGCAAACCTGTTTCCTCTCGCCTTCGAGACCATAGCAAATACCCATGCACCAAGCGCGCCAACCAATTGGATGATCAATACAGTGAGAATTAAACTCTGCTCTTCTAAATGCAAAACATCTGTACCAAACAAACTCGCCAGGTACATAACGGTTTGCACACCCATGTTATAAAAGAAGTAAGCTAATAAAAAGCGCTTCAGGTCAGGTTGTTGTTTTACGTTTCTCCAAACTTTGCGAATTTCTTCATAACCCTTGCTCCATAAATTATCCGTTTTATCACCAGCCTTCTTATCGGGTAAAATGCTGAAGGGTATAAATGAAAAACCAATCCACCAGACACCAACCATCAGAAATGAAAAACGGGTAGCTTGTCCTTCATCTTTAAATCCAAACGTATTAAAGTTCATGATGAGCACCAGGCAAATGATCATTAAAATCACGCTGCCATAATATCCCATGGAATATCCTTTTGCGCTGATCTGGTCATAACGATCTCTCGTTGCAATCTCAAACAGGTAGGCATCATTAAACACAAGGCTGCTTGAATAACCTATGCTGGCAAGAACTGAGCAGATAATCCCCCATTCAAGTCTTGATATATTGGTGAAGAAATAAAGACCAATACATGAAAGTCCGCCAAGCCATACAAAGAATTTCATAAACGCCTTCTTCTTACCCGAATAATCTGCTATACCAGAAAGTAATGGCAGCATGGCTGCAACAATCAAAAATGAAAATGATAAAGCGTAAGAATAGAGTACTGAATTATGAATGGTAAAACCAAGAAATTCAACAATCTCACTGCCTTTGTGACTTTCTGCCACTGCCTTATAATAAAGTGGAAATATTGCTGTTGTAATAACGAGGGAGTAAACGGAATTGGCCCAGTCAAACATACACCAGGCTCTAATAATTCGTGGGTTGTTGAGTTGCTGTTCGCTCTTATTCATTCGACAGTATCAATTTTGCTAAGTAATAAGCTGAGTCAGGTAAGCTCTTGATACAAGAATACGAACTTTTAAACAATTATTAAGAGTTCTATTTCAATTCCATTCCCTGCTTGGAAAGGGTTGACAACCCTAAAAGCTCGGATTAAAGATTCAATCACCTCAAATGAAATAGTAGCCTTTCATATAAAATGAGGATACATTACTTTACGTTAAAGGTGTGCAGGCATTTAATGCCAGTACCTTTCAAATTAAATATTCGTTAAATCAAATGGCATCATTAACCTTAGCATGATCATTGCGCTATAAAATTAAAGCATGCATCAAATGGATCGTCTCTAAATCTGCTTTTAACATGAAACACTTAAAAACGCTCATCTTGTTCTTAACTGTATTTTCAGCAGTGAAATTATCAGCGCAGATTAATGATTTGAATGCTTACAGATTTGCAGAGATTGATCCCCCGACAAAAGGAACCACACAAAATAATATTACAAAAGAAGATCTGCGCATAACTAATCTTATCGAAGGACTCTTATCCGAAAAAGGATTTTTACTCGTTCCCCGAGACGATTCAGGAAGAACGCCAACGTATGGAGGTAAATCAGAGATGCCCATCGAAGTTCAGAAAAATAAATGCCTGAATCTTATCTGGTTTTGGGGATTCTCTCCCGCTGATCCTTCCAATCAAACATTGAAGATCATGGCCGTGAATTGCAGGGATGAGATTGTTTTTCAAAATAGCTTCAGACTGCCACCCGGTGCGACTGTTGATAATGGAATACGCACACTGTTACATCCTGTTCTGTTGTCGAACTATCAATTTAATGAATCATTGAATCTGAAAAAGTTTATACCCAGAGTTGATGTCACCAATGAATCAGAAGAAACGTTGCGTCGATATTTTAGCTCGCAGCAAACACACCCATTAGAAGGACTCTACAAATCAATTGATACTAATCTCAAAGAAGATCCCTCCTATTACAAAATCGGAGTTAAGCTAGTGGATGGTCGTTATCAGATGATTGTCGTTGAAACGGATAATGAAATATGGAGATCTGGAGAAGTAAAAGGATACATCGAAAAAGAAGATAACACTAACCT
>DATCRE010000566.1:0-4299 GCA_036569145.1 Cyclobacteriaceae bacterium | reverse complement strand
CATCAGGAGTGCCCCATGTGCCCTTCGCCGCAGGAAGTTTCGCATTTCTTTACTGATTTGCTGGGCATTTTGTTTGCTGATTTTACACCGCTTTCTTTTTCTTCCAGAGAAGAATTTGGAAATCACTTCTTGAAGCTGCAGAAAGATTTAAAACATATTGTGCAATACAGCCAGGGCAAGACTAAATCTTCTCCCCAGGAAATAACGGATGCGTTCTTTGATGCACTTCCGTTTGTATATAATAAACTGCAACAAGATGTGGAAGCCATGTTTACTGGTGACCCTGCTGCAAAAAGTAAAAATGAAATCATTCGCACCTATCCGGGATTCTATGCTATTGCTGCATATCGTATTGCTCATGCGCTGCATCTTTTAGGCATTCAGGAAATTCCCCGTGTTATAACGGAGCATGCGCATAGCAAGACTGGTATTGATATACATCCTGGCGCAGCAATCGGCGATTATTTTTGTATTGATCACGGAACAGGATTAGTGATAGGAGAGACTTCAGTTATAGGCAATCATGTTAAATTATACCAGGGAGTAACGCTGGGTGCTTTGAGTGTTAATAAAGAAGATGCCTTGATCAAGCGCCATCCTACGTTGGAAGATCATGTTGTAGTTTATGCCGGAGCAACCATTCTTGGAGGAGAAACTGTTATAGGTCATCATAGCGTCATTGGAGGAAATGTGTGGCTTACGCGCAGCGTTCCTGCAAACTCAAAGCTTTATTATCAGGCTAAAATGTATAATGGAGATACAGATGAAACTGATTTAGTTATCTTTAAATCTGATCAGCGATAAGATATTCCTGATTAAATTTGAATCGTTAATTACAACATTGAAAATAAGTACGAATGAAACTTGCTGAATTAATTGGCAATACACCACTGGTTGAACTTCAACGCATTCCGGTTAAAAAAAATGTTACACTCTATGGAAAACTGGAAGGAAATAATCCGGGTGGAAGCGTAAAAGACAGAGCTGCTTATGGAATGATTAAAGGTGCTCTCGACCGTGGTGATGTAAAGCCTGGCGATAAGCTGATAGAAGCAACAAGTGGAAATACAGGCATTGCGCTGGCCATGATTGCCCGCATACTTGGTCTTGATATCACCCTGATCATGCCCGATAACTCAACGCGTGAACGTGTCGTTACCATGGAGGCTTACGGAGCAAAAGTTATCCTCACACCATCAGCAAGAACGATAGAATACTCAAGAGAACTAGCTGAATCTATGGCTGCCAACGAAGGCTATTATATATTGAATCAGTTTGGTAATCCTGATAATTACAGGGCGCATTATAATACGACTGGCCCGGAAATCTGGCGCGATACGGATGGTAAGATAACACACTTTGTTTCAGCCATGGGTACAACAGGTACTATCATGGGTGTTTCGCGTTTTTTGAAAGAGAAAAATAAAGATGTTCAGATTGTAGGGACACAGCCTACAGATGGCTCATGCATTCCGGGCATTCGCCGGTGGTCGCCAGAGTTTCTGCCTAAAATATTTGAGCCTCAACGTGTGGATAGAGTGATTGATGTTAGCCAGAATGATGCAACTTCTATGACACGAAGGCTTGCGCGCGAAGAAGGAATTTTATCTGGTATGAGCAGCGGCGGAGCATTGCACGCTGCACTGAAAATAGCCAATGAAATAGATTCAGGTATAATTGTATTTATTGTCTGTGACAGGGGAGACAGATATTTGAGTTCTGATTTATTTGGGTGAGAATCTGTCAATAGTCTTTTTCCTCTGCATTTAAGCAATATTATTAGCCCCAATAATCAGGGAATTAGCCGTGTTTTTTTCGGTTTGTTCTGAAATTCAATACTAAAAGGATTGGTATTGAACATCTCTTGTGCTAGCTTTAGAAACGGGAAAATGTAACGCTATTTATAAACTATGAAAACACAACGTATTAGTGCAATAGTAATGTTGGCCGGGCTGGCCTTGTTAAGCTCATGTGGAGGAAGTGATTCAACGCCTAAGGTGGGTGTTTCATTTGAGAGCGCTTCAAGTGATGTTAAGGAGTCTGATGGAACTGTGACTTCGTTCAATCCTCTGTTGTGGGAAAATTATTCTGGCAATACAGGTGCCACTGGTGTAAACTACGATGTTTCAATTTCATTGGATAGAGCAGCGGCAGAAACGTCAGTAATAAAATATTCTATCAGTGGTACAGCAACAGAAACCTCGGCATCTACTTATGGTGACTTTGCTATAAATGGTGATGATCAATATGTGGTTATCAACAAAGGCGACACAAAAGCCACTATCACCATTACTGTTTTTGAAGATTTTGAATTAGAGGTTGATAACATCGATGATAACCTTGATGCTTTTGAAACTGTTATACTCAAACTTGAATCAGTGGTTTCAGGATCTGCCAAAATAGGAGACAACAATACTTATACACTGAATATCCATGAAGACGATGCTGTTATTCAATTAGGTTGGACTGCCAATGATTCGGGTACTGCTGATATGGATTTGTTTATCTGGAACAATAGTAAAATAATAAACGGCTCTGTGAATCAAAGTACTTCTCCCTATGAGACAGCTACTATCCCTGCAGGTTTTGGAAACGGTACATATGGACTTAGTTACACATACTATAGTGGCACATCAAATGATGTGACAATAACTTCAGAGATATTTAATCTGGGTGGTACATTAAATAGCGGAACTACTCCGTTATCTTCTTCTGCAGACTACACATTAGAAAATATAAATAAGTATGATGCAGATGGAGCAGCTAGTCCGGCAATAGTTCAATCCATGACCAAGACTAAATTTAATTATACTGGCATTGAGGATATAGTTGTACAATCTGGAACCAGTCGTGTTTCTACAACTACTCAAGCAATCAAAAACAGAGCAGACTTTATAAAGAATCTTAAATTGCATTCTGATATTTTGAACTTTAATGCAAGTGTAAAAAAGTAATAGTCAATATTATTATAGTTACTAAAGCAAGCCGTCTCAGATTT
Organism: Cyclobacteriaceae bacterium; assembly: GCA_036569145.1. Classification (GTDB taxonomy): domain Bacteria; phylum Bacteroidota; class Bacteroidia; order Cytophagales; family Cyclobacteriaceae; genus DATCRE01. Next base: position 1,301 of record DATCRE010000566.1, on the reverse strand, counting down.
GAGACGGCTTGTTTGTTTTGTGATCTAAGGATTTTTATTTGAGTGGTTATTTTATGTGTGATAGGCTTAATGAATTCACTTCGGAAGACTTTGACAACGTTGATGCACTGATTATCTACATTAGGAAATTCAATGAGTATGGTCTTAAAATATTGGATGGCGGCACCTCGTCAATTAAAATTGATTTTTGTCCCTGGTGTGGGGAAAGACTTCCTGAATCAAAAAGAGATATGTGGTTTGATGAACTTGAAAAGCTGGGAATAAACGATCCCTGGAGTGAGCCAATTCCTGATAAATATCAAACTGACGAATGGTACAATTCGTAACAAAAGAATTTAGTAAGCATTCTACATGATACTTTGAGGTTATGAAATGTTCTGCTGCAAAGATCAGGCAAGCATTACCTCATCTTAACCCATTTCTTCAATACACTAATGTTATTGGACTGCACTTTTACAAAGTAGATGCCGGATTGAAGATCATGCGTATCAATCACTATTGAATGAGAAGTGTTGTCTTTTTGTTTAATGGATTGACCCATAGCGTTAAATACTTCAACATTAAATGGGCCTGGATAGTTATCATCAACGCTTATATTCAATTGTTCATTGCCAGGATTAGGATACATCGTTATAGAGTTATTCAAATCTTTTTCAACTCCTGTAACATTATCGGGAATATAAACAGTAGTGCTGGCAGTAGTATTGCAAAGAGCAACACCTGAACCTGTAAGGGTATAGGTTGTTGTTTTCAAAGGATGAACAATCAATTGAGGTCCGGTATAATCCTGGATAAGTCCATCATCTGAATTCCATACGAATATACTTGCGCCTGATCCGTTAAGCGTTACCTCGGCACCGGGAAATACGGTTAGAGCCGAAGGTGCAATTTGTGCTGAAGGATTAACGCCTACAAAGGGTTCGATGTCAAGTGCAATATTAGCACCGAGTGTTTTGGAGTAATTATTCCAAAGACCAGCGTTGGTTCTATACCATGCGGTGGTATAAGAGTTCTCGCCGTTAGCAGAAGAAACAATGGCCAGCGAGTCACCGCGGTTATAGCCAATTTGTACACCAACGTGATAAGGTCTGCTAAACACTGGTGTTACGCGATCAAAATAAATAGTTGTTAACCTGTTATTCTGAATGTCGTCTTGGATTTGTTGGAGTAGTACTTGCTTTGTTTCGATTACAGAGCCTGGCGCGCCCTGTGGGCCACGGGCATTCCAAACAGTAACAGTAATTGTAGAATCTGGATATGTAGTCTTTAAAAGGCCAAAGTTAATCTTCACGCCACTGATG
>DATCRE010000565.1:0-2666 GCA_036569145.1 Cyclobacteriaceae bacterium | reverse complement strand
TCAAACTGTTTAATCGTTTTCAGATTGATCATCTGGTACAGTTCATAAAAATATTCCTGGTTAGGTATGTTAATATTTAAGGTGTAAGGCAAGAATCCTTCAGACTCAATGATCATATCATAATTCTTCGATGGTGGCAGAATAACAAGATAGTTACCTGTCTTCGGATCAGGATTGTAAACGAAGTCCAGCTTCTGGTTGGTTGTGTTATCAATAAGATAAATCTTGGTAGGTATAGGCTTGCCTGTTTCGGCATTCAGAATTTTGCCTTTGATCATCGTCAACGGTATGTTCGATGATTCTGCTGGCATATCCAGAAAGTAAATATCCTGATCGCCATAACCGCCTTTTCTATCCGATGAAAAATAACCGCGGGTACCATCAGCAATTAGTGTAAAGTAGTTGTCGTTAGCTGTAGTATTTACCGGATAGCCCATGTTTTCGGCTTTAGTCCATTTGCCATTGATCAGCTTCGTTACAAAAACATCGCGTCCGCCCATCGAGTTGTGACCATCTGATGTAAAGAACAATGTCTTCTGATCAGGATGTATAAAGGGTGCATCTTCATTTGCCTTTGAATTCACTTCAGGGCCCAGGTTCACGGGTTGGCTCCATGTTCCATTCGCCTGCATCTCCGTTTTGAAAATATCTAGTCCACCCAGGCTACCTTGTCTGTCGCTTGCAAAGTAGATTGTTTTTCCATCGGGTGTAATGCTGGCCGTTGACTCAAGATATTTTGGTGTGTTGATGGTAGGGTTAATTAAACTTGGCTTCGACCATGTCTCACCTGTTTTATTGATAACAAACAAACTACCCGGGTCTGTTACGCCTCCCATAAAGATGAGCATCTTTTGTCCATCGGCCGACATCCCTGCAGTTCCTACATTGTAATCGGATGCTACGGGCACAACTTTAGGTTCGCTCCAGTTGCCTGAACTGTTATAGGAGATATAGATTTCTTCGATGAATTTATCACCCGTGCGGGTCTTGCCTGTATTCGGGCGAAGAGCCGTAAATGCCATCACACTTTCATCGGCTGAAACAATGGGATTATACTCTGTATACTTTGAATTAATGATCGTACCAAAGTTGGTAACCTTGATATTGCGGGGCACCGACATAAAGGCCACGGCGTTGTTACACGTTTCAATAGCCTGGTCTGCCAAAGCCGAAGCTTTCTTATCGGCCTTCGCCAACTCCTTGTATTTTGTAAACGTGTTTATGGCCGACTGCAGGTTTTCATCTTTCAGATAGAGATTACCCAAATCATAGTATACCGTGGTAGGAATGTTTGAGCCATTTTTCAAAGCATACTCCAGGTATGGAATTGCCTTTACTTGCTCATTAATTTCTTTTGATTTCATATAACATTCCCCGGTCTTATAATGCACTAAAGGATCTTTTTCACCAGCCTTAATTGCTTCCAAGAAATGTGGCAACGCCTGATCATAGCTTTTTATTCCATAAAACCGTTCTGCATCTGCCAGGGCCTTATTGTTCTGTGCTACAGAACTATACGACACTGAAACTCCAATCAATAAAAGGTAGAAAGCTTTTCTAATCATAATAAAATTTAAATTTTCCATCAACAATCTACAAAGATTATGCTCTTTTTAAAAAGGGCCTTCTTTGTATCCAACAAAAGTAAAAGTATAACTTAGAAATATAGTCTTCAAAAGCTTAACAATGAATGTAATATATTCATAGGATATTTACGGTAATATACCGAATTTTAGGAGGTTTGGGCTTAATCTATGAAAGCATTCATTCTTAAATTGCTAGGTACACATGCAGGTGAAGGCGGTCGTGTAACTATTCTGCTGGTCATGAGCTTTTTTATGGGGGTCTTCCTGGCTACCATAGGCGTTGCTTCACAATCTCTCTTTTTAACGCACTGGACTGAAAAATCTGCACTCCCCCAGGTGTTGTTGGCTTCGGGTGCTTTTGGCGTTGCTGCCACGCTTCTCTATAATTTTCTGCAAAACAGAATTCCGTTTCAGTTATTATCTACCCTAAGTCTTACCGTTATCTTAATCATAACAGCAGTTCTTGAGTTCGGTGAAAAACTTTTTACTAATCTCAGGCTCGTCTATTTTCTTGGCTTCTCTCAAATATTGCCCTTTACCTTTATAACCTATCTCGTATTCTGGGGTTCATTTGGCCGGATGTTCAACCTACGGCAAGCTAAACGCCTGGTGGGCACCGTTGACTTAGGTGCCATGATCGCTTCCTTTCTCGGTTACTTCGGCATCTTGCTTTGGTCAAACAATAATATCCCCATCGACGGGCTTTATACCATATCACTTGTCAGCATAACAGCATACCTGGGTCTGTTCCTGGTGCTGTCATTCCTGTATTTAAATCGTGCGCGAACTTTTGTGCAGGAGAAAAAAATGTACAAGAAGCTTGGCATGAACGAATTTTTCAAAAGCAGATACATTGTATATATGTCTCTGTTTGTAATTGTATCCATGATGTCCATCAGCTTTGTGGATTACTCTTTCCTGACCGTTACTACTCAATACTTTGATAGCAGTAAACTCGCCGTATTTCTCTCTTCATTCGAAATGAGTGTTGTTATCTTCTCCTTCTTGTTTGAAGTGTTTGCCGCCGACCGCATTATGGAAGAGTATGGAATGCGCATTTCATTGCTGATTAATCCGTTG
>DATCRE010000564.1:0-2982 GCA_036569145.1 Cyclobacteriaceae bacterium | reverse complement strand
ACCTCAACCTGTAACAGTACCTGTAGGTGGAATAGCAACTTTTGTAGTTGGCGCTTCGGGTAATGCACCACTCACCATTCAATGGCAGCGCAACAATGTAAATATTCCAGGTGCTACATCTTACATTTACGAAATAACATCGGCTACATTAGCAGATAATGGTGCACAATTTCGTGCTGTAATTTCTAATTCATTAGGATCAGTTACCAGTCAGAACGTATTACTCAAGGTTGATAATAATTTAGCTCCTGTTCCAACAATCATTTTACCTACAGTTGGTTCTACTTATATCGCAGGAAGCACCTTAATATTTTCCGGCTCAGCTACTGACGATGAAGACGGACCGTTACCACCTGAAGCTTTGACATGGGAAATAATATTCCATCATGATACGCACACTCATCCTGGCATGGCGCCTACCAGTGGGATTTCAGGGGGTACTTTTGAACTTGCTAATCGTGAGCCTGCTTCTAATGTTTGGTATAGAGTTTATCTCACAGCAACAGATTCTGATGGTGAAGAGACCACTATTTACAGAGATGTTTTTCCTGTTTTATCAAACGTAACACTGGCGACTAACAGTGCCGGATTGAAACTCGATCTCGATGGAACAGAACTAAGTAGTCCAGTTACATTCACTGGTGTTGCAGGAGTGATTCGAGATATTGCTGCTCCCGCCATACAAGTTCTTAACGGAATAACATATCAATTTGTAAGTTGGTCTGATGGTGGCTCACCAGACCATGAAATTGTTACACCAACAACATCACAGACTTTTAGTGCTTACTACCTACCGCTATTTCTGGAAGCTGAGAACGCAACAATGTCAGGTGCAGTGATGAAATTTGGATCAGCAGGTTTCTCTGGTTTAGGCTATGTCGATTTTGTAAATGCAAGTGGTGATTATGTTGAATGGACATTTAATGTACCTGCTACGGCAAACTATAAACTTGACTTCCGTTATGGTAACGGCACAACCAAGGACAGACCTCTGAACCTGTCCGTTAATGGAGCAATAGTAGAAACCAATAAGTCCTTTCCTCCTACCGGACTATGGACAGATTGGAGTATTGTCTCAAGCACTTTAATGCTTAACATTGGTACAAATACAGTCCGTTTGACTACAAACGGGGCTAACGGTGGTAACATCGATTATCTGCTGGTTTCGCCAACCGGCCCGGTGATTCCGTCTGTTTCGGCTCCGGTTTTTAACCCTGCATCAGGAACATTTACTGGGAGTCAACTAGTAACCATAACAACCTCAACCTCCGGCGCTGCTATATATTATACTACTGATGGCTCCTCTCCTACAACTTCTTCCCTGAATTACATCGGAACATTTACTGTAAGTTCAACAGCCACTATTAAAGCTATTGCTGTAAAATCTGGAATGAATGATTCACCAACAAGCAATGCTACTTATATCATCAATCCGAATCCCAATTTTTCTACGATGCTTGAAGCTGAAGATGCTACATTATCAGGCGCACTGAAAAAGTATACTTATGCAGGCTTTACAGGTACAGGTTATGGAGATTATACAAACAACTCAAATGATTTTATCCAATGGAGTGTTAATGTTCCCTCAGCCGGACAATATACTCTTGCATTTCGCTATGCAAATGGAACAACGAAAGACAGGCCATTGCAGATTAACATAAATGGTATAACAACAGAAGCCAGTAAATCATTTCCATCTACAACGCTATGGACCAACTGGAGTGAAGTAAGCAGCACAGTCAGTTTGAATGCAGGCATCAATACAATCAGGGCAACTTGTATTGGTTCGAGTGGTGGCAATATTGATCACCTTACAATATCTTCGGTTGGATCAGTAACACCAACAGCATCAGCTCCGGTATTCACGCCATCGTCGGGAAGTTATGCTGCCCCACTCTCTATCTCGATAAGCGCTTCAACAGCAGGATCGACAATTTATTATACGTTAGATGGAACTACTCCTACGTCAACTTCACTTGTCTACTCATCGCCAATCGTAATCTCATCCAGTGCAACGATCAAGGCATTTGCAAAAGCTTCAGGCTATAATGATTCACCTGTAGCGAGCTCTCTTTATACAGTAACTCCCCCACCATTTTCAACTATACTTGAGGCTGAGAACGCTACACGTGTTGGCGTTCTTGTTAAGTATGCCTATGCGGGCTTTACCGGCACAGGCTACGGAGACTACATTGTCGATACCGGCGAGTATATTGAGTGGATTGTTAACGCACCCTATACAGGGTCATTCATACTTGATTTCAGATATGCTAATGGCACAACAAAAGACAGACCTCTTGATATTGCTGTCAATGGATCAATTATAGAAGCTGCAAAATCATTTCCCTCCACAGGCCTCTGGACAACCTGGGGAAGTATAAGCACCGCTGTAAATCTTGTAGCAGGAAACAACACTATTCGTGCTACTTCCATTGGTAAAAGTGGTGCCAATATTGATAACATCAAGGTATCAAATACAGCACTGCTCACAGCCAGAACATCAACCTCCGAAGAAAATTTGATAGACATTGAAGAGGATGAAGCTTCAAAAGAAGCTGAAGTTTTTCCGATACCAACTCGCGAAATCCTGACAGTTAAATCAAAATTGAAACTGCAGATTATGGGAGTAGAAACACTGGATGGCACATCATTGAAAGCTTACTACAATCGTAAAACAGATTATGAATGGGAGGTCAATCTGTCAACAATCAATAACGGGCTTTATATTTTGAATTTACAAGCCGGCAATCATAACATTAAAAAGAAGATTATTGTTGAAAAATAGCTGGTGCAGTGTATTCAAAAACAAAAATTGAGGGAACCTTTAAATTGATATTCTAATTCTTTATCTTCCGTTATAACCTAACACCAACACTCCTATGAATTTCTCTAGCTTTGTGAAGGAATATGCAGACCACATTGGTGGTCAATTTACAAATTATGATCACGCCAGATCAGTGCTTGTTGTACCCTTGGGAAGCC
>DATCRE010000563.1:0-3363 GCA_036569145.1 Cyclobacteriaceae bacterium | reverse complement strand
GAGTATTGATTTACAGAAAACAGAATGGCTTCAAGTTGTTTGCTATAGATTTCCTGGATCATTTTTTCTTCTCTGTTCAATGAAGAAATTTCATAGACAGAAAAAAACAACGCTGGCAAAAGAAATGCGAATGCCAACAATAACCCTATTCGTTGCGTCGATTTCATTCTGATGACGTTTTTAAAGTCCTTTCAGAGAACAATCATACAACTATTTTTTAATTATTTATTGCTTCAGCAGCTTCGCCAGCTCTTCGTTGCTTATTTTAAAGATGGTTCCATGACGTAATCCATCAGGAAGTTTGATCTTGTCTGACACATCAACCCACGTTTTAAGATCTGTGGATGACAAGGCACCATACCGATGCTCAGTATATTTATCAAAATACATTATATAGTTGCTACCTGTTTTCATCACAGTAGGTCCCTCAGCCCAATACTTGCCAGTAATAGCAGCACTCGCAGCGGAGTATGGTCCCGTGAGTGATTTGCTAAAGGCCAACTTAATATTCTTTTGTGGCGGCTCCGTCGATTCATCTTTGAGAAACATGATGAACTGTTTTCCTTCGGGTATAATGGTGGCATCAATGCTATTAAAACCTGGATTGTATAACAGCCTGGTATCGCTAAAGGTTTTAAAATCTTTTGTTGTTACATAATAGATACGATGATTATACGAACTCTCTTTTGAAGATTGTGTTTCAGGAAATTTACCGGTAATAGTCGTGGCCCAATAAATCATATATAAACCTGATGAGCGATCATACGTAATTTCAGGAGCCCAGCAATTTCGCGCGCCATCTTCTTTCGCCATAACAGGTATGAATTGTTGAGGTGACCATGAAATTAAATCTTTCGAGCTGGAGTATCCAATGCCTTTATCGTTCCAGCTTACTGTCCACACCATGTGAAACAAACCATCTGCACCACGTATGATGCATGGATCACGCATCAGTTTATCTTTGCTGACTTCGGGCGTTAAAAAACTTTGATCGTTCTTTAGTGCTTTCCATGTATAGCCATCATTACTATACGCCAGATGAAGACCATCTTCTCCGTTGTTCTTAAAATAGGCGAACGCTAAAACATCATCATGAGATTGAGCCATCACGTGGCTGCTCATCATCGCCATCAGAACGACATAGATAAAATTACGCATAGATAAAAAATTAAAATTCCGGCATACAAATATGTATCCGGAATAATAATAAGCCAAACAATTTTATACTGACTTTTACGAAAGCGATTTGATGATACCCATTTCAAGTCCCCTGATTTCCGCAAGACCACGCAATCTGCCAATAGCGGTATAGCCGGGATTAGTTTTTTTATTCAGATCGTCCAGCATCTGGTGGCCGTGGTCAGGACGCATCGGTATTGACACTTTACGTTTCTGCATAATGGAAACAACTTCTTTTACTACAGCAAACATATCCGAATCTCCTTCGAGGTGATTTGCTTCATAAAAGTCGCCTTCTGCATTTCTCGTTGTGTTTCGCAAGTGCAAGAAATTAATTCTATCACTAAACTGCTTTACCATAGCTGGTAAATTATTGTCGGGTCGTACACCAAATGAACCAGTACAGAAACACAAGCCATTGTTGAGTGATGGAACAGCATCAATTAATTGTTGAAAGTCTTGTGCAGTGCTTACCACGCGAGGCAATCCTAAAATTGGATATGGAGGATCATCCGGATGAACAACCATTTTCACATTGCATTCATCTGCCACTGGAATTATCTGCTGAAGAAAGTAAATCAGGTTCTTGCGCAACTGCTGAGCATCTATCGACTCATAACGACTAATCACTTCTCTGAACTGATCGAGTGAAAAACTCTCTTCACTTCCTGGTAAGCCTGCAATGATAGTTCGTGTTAACGCATGCTTTTCTTCATCGGTCATTAGAAGATTTTTTCTCGCTGCAGCTTCCACCGCCTCACTTGAATAATCTTTCACAGCATCTTTTCGCTTTAGTATATAAATATCAAAAGCCATGAACGCAGCTTTTTCAAAACGTAATGCCCTGCTGCCATCTGGCATTTCATAACCAAGATCGGTACGTGTCCAATCAAGTATAGGCATAAAATTATAGGTGACAGTTTTTACTCCACACGCACTGAGATTGCGAATGGATTGTTTATAGTTGTCAATATAGTTTTGAAATTTTCCTGTTTGTGTTTTTATATCTTCATGCACAGGCACGCTTTCAACAACACTCCATGCCATTCCAGCAGCCTCTACTTCATTTTTTCGTTTGTTGATTTCTTCAACAGTCCACACTGTGCCGTTGGATATGTGATGAAGTGCTGTGACAACGCCGGCACAACCTGCCTGACGTAATGCACTTAATGGAACAGGATCTTTCGGACCAAACCACCGCATAGTTTGCTGCATGGTATACACAGCATGAATTGAATCTGACATGATAAATTATTTACGATAAATTATTTTTTTAGTATAGCTTCTATCTTTCCAGGGAAAGCTGAATCACCAATGAGATTAATGACGCCCAGGTTTTCTGCATTCTTACTTTCAAGAACATGAGCAAAATAATCTGGCTTATTGTTGCCCCACTTCACTGAACAATTCCGAATGGAAACATGCTGCGCTCCGTCAATATAAAAAGCTGAAGTGCTTCCCGTTACAAATGGTTCTACTTGTGCCGGACGCCTGTCATAGCGACCTCCAGCAAGGTTAGTGGTTTTGTCCATGAAGACATCTACATTATCGAAGAAGATTGATTTTATTTTATCGGGCGATTCGCCTCCAACAAACACACCGTTCTCACTGCTGCATTTAATATTGGTGAAATAAATATTTTTCACTTCTCCTACTTTTCCTTCTGTAGCGCCTGCTGGAAACCGCCAGTTAGCATCTTTATGATTTATAGCTGCACGACGATAAGCTGTAACATAAATGGGTTCTGCTTTTCCCCACCAGTAATCGCTGAACAAATGTCCTTCAATAATCATGTTTGAAAAAATTACATCGTGCACTACACCTTCGTCACGGTTCTGTATACCAATGCCTCTGTTACTTTTCTTGATGATACAGTTGGTAAATACAACTTGCTTTATGGTGTCCATATTTTCAGAACCAATTTTTATAGCGCAGCTTCTACCCGTCATGGTGCAGTTAGAGACTGTAATGTTTTCGCAAGCACCAAATTCTTCAAACTCGCGCCGGTTCTTGAGGCAAATGCAATCATCACCACTTTCTATGTAGCAATCGCTGATGCGAACATTCTTGCTGTGATCTACATCTATGCCATCGCTGTTCCGAACTTTTAAACTATTTAACAAACTAATGCCTGATATCACCACATCATTGCACCCCACAAGATGTATAGTCCAGTAAGCTGAA
>DATCRE010000562.1:0-7553 GCA_036569145.1 Cyclobacteriaceae bacterium | reverse complement strand
ACATCAAGATTGAAAGTGCTTTCATCAACATCAACAAACACGGGTGTAAGACCAAGCAAAGCGATTACCTCCGCTGTTGCTACATAGGTATGTACAGGAATAATTACATCATCACCGGGTTTATACCCCAATGCCATCATGGCAATCTGTAAAGCATCTGTGCCATTAGCACAGGGAATGACTGACTTAGCATCCGTATATTCTGCCAGTGCTTTTGCAAACTCCTGAACTTGTTCTCCCTGAATAAAAGCAGTTGAATTCAGAACGCGTTGAATAGCCTCATCAATTTCTGGTTTAATGCGCAGATATTGTGTTTGAAGATCAACCATTCTGATTTTATCCATCGTAAAATTATTTGTTCATTAATTTCTGTTCCCACTGCCAGGCATGTAACAATGCCTCCTCAATTGAAAACTTAGTAGTCCAACCTAATTCATTATTTACTTTCTTGGGATCTGCATAAACTTTTTCTACATCACCCGGTCTTCTTGAACCGATAACAAAGCTCAATTTAACACCTGTGACTTGTTGAAATTTAGTAATCAACTCTAATACTGATACACCATCACCAGTTCCCAGATTGAAAACTTCATAAGCTGTTTGTTCTGAGATCTTATCCAGATGCTGCATAGCTTTTACATGCGCAATAGCTAAATCTACTACATGAATATAATCACGGAGACACGAGCCATCGGGTGTGTTGTAATCATTACCAAAAACGGTAAGTTTTTCACGTTTACCTGCTGCTGTTTGTGTAACGTATGGCAACAGATTATTTGGTACACCTATAGGAAGCTCTCCTAACAATGCAGAAGGATGTGCTCCTATCGGATTAAAGTAACGCAGTGAAATTACCTTGAAACCTGTTTTATATGCATCTTCTAAAATGCGTTCGCACATTTGCTTCGTTGCGCCATAGGGAGACTCTGCCCTTTTAAAAGGTGCACTCTCGTCTACTGGTATCCGATCTGGTTGTCCGTAGACTGTACATGAAGAAGAGAAAATAAAATCTTTAATATTATTCTCTTTCATTACTCCTAACATAGTAACCAATGAGCCTATGTTATTCTGATAATAGTTAAGTGGAATTGTTACTGACTCACCTACAGATTTAAAGGCAGCAAAATGCATTACACATTTAAATGTTCCTTCTTTTTTGAAAACCTTTTGAACAAAACTTTTATCTCCACAATCACCCTGATAAAAGGTAGGTTTTATGCCAGTGATTTTTTCAATACCGTTAAGCAGCGTGAGATCGCTTCTTGAAAGATCATCTATAATTACAGGTTCATAACCAGATTGAATCAATTCAACTACAGTGTGAGCGCCGATGTATCCGGCTCCGCCTGTGACAAGGATTTTTTTTGAACTCATTATTCTTTAATTTTTTATTATAATCTCGATGTTACAATTGATCTGTCTAGTGTACCCTTCACATCATAAACAACCGTATTACTATCGCGAATAGCATTCCAATTAAGATTGTTAAACTCTGCATGATTAACAGCAGCAACGATGGCATGATATTTTTTATTGGGAGCTCCAGTTAAAGACAGGCCATACTCATGTTTAACCTCTTGCGCATCGGCGAGTGGATCATAAATATCAACGTTTGTTCCGAAACTTTTTAGCTCCTGAATAAGATCAACTACTTTGCTGTTTCTGATGTCGGGACAATTCTCTTTGAATGTAATGCCCAGTACTAATATGTTAGCTTTGTTGATTGGCATATCATGTTGTGCCATCAGCTTTATTACACAATTAGCAATGTGCACGCTCATGTTGTCATTAATCCGTCTTCCTGAAAGAATTACTTCAGAATGATAACCCAGGCTTTCAGCTTTATGCGTAAGATAATAAGGATCAACGCCTATGCAATGACCACCGACTAGTCCCGGTTTGAAAGGAAGAAAATTCCATTTTGTTCCAGCTGCTTCCAATACTTCGTGCGTATCAATTCCGATTCGTTCAAAGATCAAAGCGAGCTCATTTACAAAAGCGATGTTCACATCACGTTGAGAATTCTCTATCACCTTGGCTGCTTCGGCAACTTTTATAGAAGAGGCTTTATGGGTACCTGCAACAATAATCTTTCTATATAACGCATCAACTTTATTAGCAACATCAGCAGTACTGCCACTGGTAACTTTTTTAATTGTGGTTACGCGATGTAGTTTATCTCCAGGATTGATTCGCTCTGGGGAATATCCGCAGAAAAAATCTTTATTAAATTCAAGGCCGCTGGTTTTCTCCAGTATCGGCACACAAACTTCTTCTGTACATCCAGGGTATACCGTTGATTCATATATTACGATGTCACCTTTTTTCAACACATTACCAACAGCTTTGCTGGCACTTTCCAATGGTCTTAAATCTGGTTTTTTAAATTCATCTACAGGTGTTGGTACTGTTACGATGAAATAATTTACGTCACGTAAATCACCAAGCGTATAGGTGAACTTTAACTTTGTTGAATTCTTCAATTCATGCTCGTCAACTTCCTTAGTTCTGTCGAATCCTGTTGAAAGCTCTTCAATTCTCTCTTTGTTAATATCAAACCCGATAACTTCTACAACCTTACCAAACTCTACTGCCAACGGAAGTCCGACATAACCCAGACCTATAATTCCAATTTTATCCATTCTAATTAGATTTTGTAGTAATCAAGATACCAATCAATAAATTTTCCAACGCCCACTTCAATAGGGGTGCCTGGTTTAAAATTAACTTCCATCATTAAATCATTCACGTCTGCCAGGGCTTCTGGAACATCGCCAATTTGCATAGGCAGGAAATTCTTAATTGCTTTTTTACCAAGTTTGTTTTCAATAAGCTCAATATATTTTAACAATTCGATCTGTGAATTATTACCTATATTAAAAATGCGATATGGGGCAAAGCTGGTTGCCGGATCTGGTGAAAGAGCGTTCCAGTTTGGATTAGGCTTTGAAGCCTTTGGAATTAGCCGTGATATACTCTCTACAATGTCGTCAATATAGGTAAAGTCCCGCTTCATCATTCCATTATTGAATACATCAATCGGCGATCCTTCTAATATTGCTTTTGTAAAAAGGAACAATGCCATATCAGGTCTGCCATAAGTACCATACACACTGAAGAATCTCAATCCTGTTGTTGGGAGGTTATACAAAGATGAGTACGTATGCGCCATCAACTCATTTGCTTTTTTTGATGCTGCATATAGAGATAAGGGATGGTCAACATTATCATGGACTGAAAATGGCATCTTCCTGTTGGCGCCATAAACAGAACTTGATGATGCATAAATTAAATGCTCAATGTGATTATGGCGACAAGCCTCCAGGATATTAAGGAATCCATGAAGATTACTTTCCAGGTAGGTATGCGGATGTGTTAATGAATGTCTTACTCCTGCCTGGGCCGCCAGGTTCACCACATAACGGAATTTATACTTTTCGAACAGCTGATTTAACGGCTCAGCGCTAGTCAGGTCAATTTGATAAAAAGTGAAGTTGGTGTTTTTCTTTAGTATTTCAAGGCGGGCTTTTTTGAGATTAACATCATAATATGTATTTAAATTATCAATGCCAATCACTTTATAACCTTGATTACAAAGGCTTTGAGAGAGATGAAAACCTATAAATCCAGCAGCGCCAGTAACTAAAATCAAATCTTGTGATGGCATTTAACCTATTTTATCGTTGTGTAAAATGGAGGCAAAGCTAAATAATTTAGTAGTGACTCTATAATTCAACTTTAATTTATATAAAATTGCACCCCATGGAATATAAGTCACCAAATACTGAAATTGATCTACTTGAGGCTTTCACTAAATTTTGTTCGGTTATCTTAAAAAACAAGATTTTGATTATTACCTGTACAATACTTGGTTTGATATCAGGTTATGCGTGGTTTGTATTACAAAAACCAATGTGGGAAGCACGTCTAATGATTTCAACACCCCTTCTGTCTCAGGAGGAAGCCAAATTTCTTTTAAATGAACTTACATCATCAGGCAATTTTCAACGTTCTGAGGCAAGCAAAAATGTGCTGAGTCTTAGTCCTGAAACGTATCATGCCAAAGATTCTGATAATGTTTTTGTTCAAATCTCAGCAAAAACAAATTCCAAAAATGTTTTTCCAGAACTTCAAAGAGATCTCATAAATTATATAAATGAAAGTGAGCCTGTACGCCGCAAAATCAAAAATAAGAAAGCGTATTATTCAGAGTTAATTGATAAAATAACTATAGAATTAGAGTCCCTTGAAAAACTAAAAGCCAAAATGGTTAACCAGACAGACATTTCAACTTTTAGCCCGTCAGATCTTTCTGTAAACTCGGTTGAATTATATAACAACAAGATCCAATATCAGCAGGCACTCACAGATCTCGATTCAATATCATTTTTGGTTAAGGGTTTTGAGCCTGCAGAAATCACAAAACCTAAAGATTTATTTGTTGTCTTAGGCGCTGGATTTGGACTTTTCCTTGCTGTATTAATTATATTATTGAAATTCTTTATTCCTCACTACAGGAAATTCATAAATACTCAAGGTTGAATACTCTTCTTCATTTAATACAGAAAGAGTTCAAGCTCGAACTCAGGCGCAAAGCAGTAATTTCTGGAATTACCTTATACCTCTTTAGCCTGGTTTTCATTTGTTATATCACATTTAGCCTGCGTCAAAATTCTATCTCGCCAGCTACATGGTCTGCATTATTCTGGCTTGTCGTTTTATTTTCCGTTGTAAATAGTGTCGCCAAAAGTTTCATTGGCGAAAGGAGAGGCATTTTCATTTACTATTATTCCATGGCAAGTCCGCAGGCAATCATCCTGTCAAAGATTATTTACAATACCATTCTTTGCCTTATATTAACATTGGCAGGCTATCTTCTTTTCTCACTCTTTATGCAGCACGTTGTTACAGATCATTTATTGTTTCTTGTAACACTTGCGCTTACTTCCTTTGGATTCTCATCTTCCCTTAGTCTTATTTCAGGTATCGCGTCGAAAACAAACAACAGCAACATTCTTATGGCTGTGTTAAGTTTTCCAGTAGTTATGGCTGTTTTACTGATGGCAATTAAAATAACAAAAAACGCCGTAGATGGTATTGAAAGAGCCGCAAGCACCGATGAACTTCTGAATTTAGTGGCAATAAATTGTATCCTTACTGCATTGGCATACCTGCTCTTCCCGTATATTTGGCGCAGTTAAATTCAAAGCATCATTGCCTTGAATTGTTGATATCCGAATTATCATAGTAACATTCTATTAATTTTTCGAGGATGAAGAGTTGGTTAAAAATTACGGCCGTAGTTTTATTGGTGTATGTTCATGTTGGAGGACTCTTGTTTGATGTGCCACGATTAGACATCCTGAATGAAACAATTCGTGCCCTTTATTTCCACGTGCCTATGTGGTTTGGAATGGTGTTGTTATTCCTGGCCTCGCTCATTTTCGCTATACGTTATCTCATCAAACCAAATCCTTTAGATGACTGGTATGCTGTTGAATTTGCCAATGTTGGAATATTACTAGGGGTTTTAGGGATATTAAGCGGTATGGTTTGGGCTAATTATACCTGGGGATCTCCCTGGCATGGCGACCCTAAACAAAATGGCGCAGCTATCGCCTTGTTAGTTTACCTGGCTTATTTTGTTTTACGAGGCTCCCTTGATAATGAAGAACAACGCGCCAGGCTCAGTGCAGTTTATAACATCTTCGCATTCTTTGCGATGGTGCCTCTGATTTTTATAATCCCGCGTCTTACAAGTTCCATGCATCCGGGTAGCGGTGGAAATCCTGGCTTTAACATGTATGATTTGGATAGTAAGATGCGATTGGTATTTTATCCTGCCGTAATGGGTTGGTTTTTGATTGGACTTTGGGTAGTTTTTTTGCGGGTAAGAATACGAAAAATACAAGAACGCCTGTTAGAGTTGGAAGACGAAGCTATGCAACCGGCTAAATAAATAATTAAATAAAACCCCTTTCATAAAGTTAATTTTACATGGCTATGAAAAGTATTTATAAAATAACTCTTGCGCTGTCATTTATGCTGATAAGCATCATTTCTAAAGCGCAAGAAAATAAAGTAGAAATGGCTGACACTTTCCGCGCAGATGGTAAGATATATGTAGTTGTGGCTATTGTTTTAATTATCCTGGTGGGCTTTGTAGTATACCTGATTTCATTGGACAGGAAAATTACTAAGCTTGAGAAACTGGTGCAGCAAAAGGACCCTAAAACCAAATAGTCTGTATTTCAGTTTAATGACTAAAATCAGCGCAAACATTAAAGCATTTCCTTTAATTTTGTACCATCATAATTGAGGGTTCGGGTATGAAAAAATCGCATATTTTAATCATTGTAGTTATTGCAGCTGCAATAGCCATCATTATCTCTACAGCAGGTGATGCCAGCACTTATGCTTCTTTTAGCGATGCCTATAAAATGGCATCAAACGGCAATACAAACAGCATACATGTGGTGGGCCAGTTGCCGAAAGATCATTCAGGGCAAGTGACTGGTATTGAAGAAGGAGCCGACAAAGTTTCTTTTTCATTCATGATGATTGATGAAAACGGTAAAGAACAGCGAGTAGATTACAATCAACCCATACCAGCAGATTTTACGCGATCTGAAAAAGTTGTGGTAGTTGGTCATTATGATGGCGACACTTTTAAAGCTGAGAAGATTCTTCTAAAATGCCCTTCAAAATATCAGGAAAAGAAAATTAATGTTTGAGCTTCGGACGCTATCGTCAATAGTATTTAAATTTTCATGATGCATTATTTCATAGGTGACCTGGGGCATCTCTTTGTCATTACTTCTTTCATTACTTCACTGGTTGCATTCTACTCATACTTCAGAGCAACTGGTATTTCTGATCTGGAAAAGAAAAAAGGATGGCTTGTAAATGGTCGACTGGGATTTTACGCTCATGCTGTTGCTGTTATTGGTATCTGTGTTGCTCTCTTTATCATAATCTCTAATCATTATTTCGAATATTATTACGCTTATGATCACTCCGACAGAAAACTACCGGTTTACTATCTCATCTCTACATTCTGGAATGGACAGGAAGGAAGTTTTTTATTGTGGATGTTCTGGCAAGCCATTCTCGGTATTGTTTTGATCAACACCAACAAATTTTGGGAGGCACCGGTAATGACCGTGTTTGCTATCGTTCAGGCTTTTCTGGCGTCCATGATTTTAGGTGTTGTTATACCTGGTCTCGGTGTTAAAATCGGTAGCTCTCCATTCATTCTACTGCGTGACGCTATGCATGAGGCTCCTATTTTTACAGCACAGCCTGATTTTATCCCCAAAGATGGCAACGGATTAAATCCGTTACTTCAAAACTATTGGATGGTAATTCATCCGCCGACATTATTTCTTGGATTTGCCTGCACACTAGTACCTTTTGCATTTTGCATGGCAGGTTTATGGCTTAAGAAATATCAGGATTGGATAAGACCTGCTTTACCCTGGGCTTTGTTTGGTGGCGCTGTTCTTGGTCTTGGCATTTTAATGGGAGGCTATTGGGCTTATGAAACACTAAAC
>DATCRE010000561.1:0-4701 GCA_036569145.1 Cyclobacteriaceae bacterium | reverse complement strand
CCTTTACGGCGAAAGTAAAAGTTGACGAATATAAAGCAACGATGGAAGATAATGGACAGGCCGATATCACCAATCCGCGTGTTCAGGAGTTGGCATACTTTGGAAATTTGTTTGAGACTGAAATAAAGAATGTTAATCAATGGTTAAATCATACCAGCCAAGCTGGTGGCAACGCTATTTATTTAGATGGCTCAGAAGCAAAGACCATTGGCCCATATAGCTTATTAAAAGTTTATCCTGGTGATATTGTTAATATAGAAGTTTTTGGGAAATACGAAACTAAAACCTCCTACAGTAATATGCCATTGCTAACGCTTTTGGCCTCATTAGTAACCCCGGTTAGTTCTGCGGCTTCTGCTACAGATGCAGCGGCAAGCTTTACAACATCAAACTTTGTAGATGGCGCGACTCCGCTTATCGGAGCAAAAAGTTCTTACAACTATAAACCTTCAGCGTACCTGAATTACATTTTCTTCGACAAGAATTTTAATGTTATTGATTATGATGCTGACCCTATTGATGAGTCAGCAGGCTTCGATCCGGCAGAAGAAAGCACGGTAGAATTTGACAAGATGCTATTGAATAAAACGATAGACCGCCAGGGATTTATATATGTGTATGTAAGTAACGAAAGCCCAGGCACAAGAGTTTGGATGGATGATCTGACCATTACCTATAAGCACTCGCCCATTGTTCAGTCTGAAGATTATTATCCGTTTGGTTTGTCTATGGCTGAGACAGCCTTTGAGTATGGCAATGATGAATACAGTGGAATGACTACTACCGATGGCACGGGATTAAAGGATTTAGGTTTCAGGTCTTATGATGCTGCATCGGGCAGATTTCATACCGTTGATCCGTTGGCCGAAGTTCAACTTGATCACAGCACTTATCAATATTCAGGAAACAATCCTGCAAGCAATGTTGATGTTTTAGGTTTGGTTGCTGATGGACTTATTAGCAAATTCCTAAATGGTGGAGATAAAAAAAGAGAGCGTCAAAAGAGAGGTGAAAGAACATCTGTAAACAAAGGTTATAGCCTGTTTAAAAAACGTAACATTGACGGAAGCGCTAATAGAAAAGCTGAAAGACAGCATAGAAGAAAAGAAAGAAAAGCAGAGAAAAAAGAGCAAGGAAAAAATGGCGACCCTGATAAAAACCAGGGTGGAGAAAAACCAAGAGATAGAAAAAACGAATATGACGAATTTTTAAAGAAGATTTTGAAATCTGCCGTTAATAAGAAATTTGATAATGAGGATAATGACTTTAATAATCATACTCGCAGAATAGTCAACAGTCTTCATAACGGATCTGGTACCGGGCCTGGTGAAAATAATCATCCTTTTACAAGACCTACTTCAGATGATGAGAATAGTAGTGATATTTCACCAAATCGAACACCTCTTGTTGCTGATGGCAATGATCGGGCCAAGCGTGAACCGAATGAAAAAACCCGGGAATACCTGCTAACACATCTTCCAGTAAAAGAGGCGATGGTATGTTATTATAGGGGGCGAAAGGATAACCAGAATGATCCTGCTAGTCAAGCCTTAGATACAAGCACGAAGAATGATAACTCAGGTAATACGCTTGGTGCCAGCGAAGATAAATATGGCAGTTCAATATTAGACAGAATAAAAGCTGCTAATACGCCTGGTGATAATAATCCTACTCCAGGTGAGATGCAGTACACTCCGGCACCATCTGGCAGACAAGGAGAATCTGATATTGGTGAAGAACCGGTTAAACATCACTACAGGTACAAAGAAACTGGTGCTTCGGGAACGATGGATACTAAGAATCCAACAATTACCTTCATTGAAAGTGATGACGATTATGGCCATCAGGGTGAGGCGGCAATTGAAATCTCTTTTAAAGAGAAAGATAAACCAAACGGCAATGCACTATTTAAGATTAAGGTAAACAACACGGTTTCAGCAAGAGCCCTATTGAAAAAGGTTGGAGTCGATGAAACTAAAATTGATGCTATTGTTACCCAGATTATAAACGAGATAAAAGACAAAAATGCCAATGCAACAACGTCACCAGCTGAGAAGTCAGATGAAATAACGAAACTGGTAAATACGTGCGCCTCAGATGACAACTACGATAAATCTAATAATGCCGATGATTTAAAGAGTCTGGATAACGACATTAAAATTGATTTAATGCAATTATTTTTCAGAAGCACTAAAGGCGATAAAATATTTGATGGTGATGAAGAGCGAGCAACTAACAGCTTGATTAAAGGCACGAAAGATGAGAGTGTTTCTGATCTTCATGCGAAGCTTCAGAGTGAAGAGATAACAAAAGAAAATGCAAACGGCGAAGCCTCCAATGAAAAATTGCTGAAAGCCATCTTTGATGCGGAAAGTGACCCCAAGGTGGTAGGCGATGATTTTAATTATGAAAGATTAGCAAGCAATTTAGCTGAACAATATGTTGTCAAATATAAAGTTGATCAAACACTTAAGCCTGATAACTCATCTGACGATGAACCATTTGAAGTTCTTAATTGGACAGGTGGAGATACACAAGATAAGGACGATCCAAATAAGACTTGGCATTATTCCAGTGAGCTTACAGATGACGGAAAACTTGTTATCACGCGGCAATCATTTACGAAATCAGTTATTCATAATGTTCCCGAAGAAGGTGACGTGCCTGTAATAACACCTAGCCCTGTAGAAAGTTTTGCAACGTATGATCACCCACTTGACGATGTTGTCAATGTTATTCCAGCTCCAAATTCTGAATTAGGAAAATCAACCGGAAACCAGCCTATTTTTACTAATGCAATCTGGCTTCATTACTCGCTTGATAAGAAGATTAACGATCAAATAAAATTCAATATTAAATTCGGTGTCAACACCACCTTGATTCTTGTGGGTGTGTCTTATCTCAGCACGCTTGAAGGAGCCGCCTACTATCTCGGTGCTATTGAAACGGCTGCCTCTGCTGTAAATGTAGGCATGGATGTCTTGGAGGTTGATCTTAAAGACAAAGTTTCACCTGCAACCATCCAAAATCTCAGAACAGGTGCAACAATTTTCCAGCTTGGTGCAGGCATTGGACTTCTCTTGAAAACCTCGCCCAGTATGATGAATTTATTGCGGCCTAAGGCAACTAACATATTAAACGAGGCTGTTGATTTTAACGCCTTATCATCCAATGGAAAATTATATTACTTAGAGGCTGTAGAAGCTTCAAAAGATATAAATGGTGCTGCAAAAACAGCTGATCTTGTTGAAACTATTAAATCAACCTCTACAACATCGTCAGAGCTGGGTAATTTCGTAGAAAAACTTCCTGAGAGATCGAAATTTGCAGATAAGCCTAATACAGATCTTCATATCTTTACTAAAAGAGAAGATGCGGTATTTGTTGAAGTTGGTAACGTAACAAAAACTGAAAGTACTTACACCTTTAAAATAACTGACAATGACATTTTAAATAAAGTTGACCCTGGAGATGTTCCTCAGCTTACTGCGGACATGGTTGATGAACCTGCGTTGGTAGAGGCAATTGGCGATAATGCAGATTTGGCTAAGGCGTGGAAAGTATTAGATGATGCGGGGTTAGATCATCTACGAAAGAATACTGATTTCCTAGAAACTACGTCCAAGTATACTGATGGTACCTTGACTAGGAAGTTTGAGCAATATGGTCTCAGCCTTGAAGAAGAATCAATCATTAGACATTATACAGGGTCTTCGCATACCGAATTGAATAAGGTGTTAGAAGGAGCAGGAGAATTGACTGATGATATGACAGAATACAAGAATCTTCTTAATAAAGGTTTACAAAAACTACCAAACTATCAAGGTGAAGTTTTTAGAGGTCTTGGAAAGGCAGAATCCGTAATAGCGAAAGGTTGGGTTGAAGGTCAGGAAGTGACATTCCAGTCCTTTAAGTCTACCAGTCGATCAATTGATGAAGCTGATAATTTTATGTTTAATGGTAGTGGTGATGTAAGTTTGATTATTAATAGTAAAACTGGAAAAGCTATTGATAAAGTAAGCTTTGATCCCAATGAGTTGGAGGTACTTTTTGAATCAGGTAAGAAATTTAAAGTGGATCAGGTAACCTATAGGGCTCGAATTGTAGAGAGCGATCCTTTGATTAAAGAAATTACATTAACAGAACTATAATGAGTGGAGAAGATAAAGTGTTTTTACTTCGTACATTAAGTGAGAGAATTGCTTCTTTGCGATATACCTATGATGCTCAAGAAAAGTCGATCATTAGACGCATATTGAATGAAGAAGAATGGTACAGACTAAGTGATGATGAAAAACAATCAAAAAGAAGAGCTACAATTTCATTAGGCAAGAAATGGTCTAATGATTACTTTCTTGGCGTGAATGAGAAATCTGATTATAGTTATGAGGAAGGGGTTATACTAGTTTATGATGCAATTAGAGATATCCTGTCTAAAATAACTGAAAAGGAATCAACTACCGATTTACTACGAGTCAAGGCTTTTTTAGTAATAGAAAAGGATTTTATAGACGAGAATCTCCGATCTAATAAACATCTTCCGCCGGAGTTTTTTGAGAATATAGCCAACACATTAAGTTCAAAATATCACGAACTACAATTAGATAAGTTCTACGTTCTTTATTCAGACATGTATGAGAAATGGACGAATAAACCAAAACCAGTGACATAATCCTGACTTAGCTAAGGCGTGGACTAAAC
>DATCRE010000560.1:0-8775 GCA_036569145.1 Cyclobacteriaceae bacterium | reverse complement strand
GAGCTTGAGAAGGAACATGGTCAACTTAACACCTATTACAAAAACCTGATGACAAGCAGTGGTAAGCTCAACAGAGATCTTGTTCAGCAACAAGAGCAATTAGCAATCACCCAGCAGCATCTTGATAAAACACGAAAGCTCAATGATTCTCTCAGCACAAGTTTAGCGGAGCGCGAGAAGAAGGTAACAGAGCTCGAACAGATTCTTGCCAATAAAGATAAAGCAGTTCAGGATCTTAAAAATAAAATTACAAATGCATTGTTGAATTTTAAAGAGAATGATCTTACTGTTAAAGTTAAAAATGGAAAAGTGTATGTTTCGCTGGCGGAGCAATTGTTGTTTGGCTCAGGTAGCATTGATGTTGATGCCAAAGGAGTAACGGCATTGCAACAGTTAGCGAAAGCTTTAAAGGATCAAAAAGATATAAACATTACAGTTGAAGGTCACACTGATAATGTGCCCATTTCAAAACGATCGCAATACATGAACGATAATTGGGATTTGAGTGTGATGCGCGCCACATCAATTGCTAAAATTCTAACAAAGGCAGGTGTTCCTTCCACACAGATAACAGCTTCAGGTAAAGGGGAATTTTCTCCTCTGGCTCCCAATGATACACCACAAAACAAACAGAAGAACAGACGCACAGAGATTATTGTGACGCCTAATCTGGATGAGCTATTTAAAATTTTAGAATCAAATTAAAATATGGTAAGACTCGTCACGCTTTTAATTTTTGTTTTAGATGTTCTCGTTGTAGTAGATATTCTTCGCAGCAATAAAGACTTTGAAAAGAAATTGTTGTGGATTATTGCCGTGATCTTTCTTCCGTTACTCGGCCCAGTTTTATATTATGTAATTGGTAAGAAGTAATTTCAATGGATCAGAAAAACTACAAACTTCTTTTTAGCCTTCCCGTCATTGTTGCAGCACTTGGTTATTTTGTAGACATCTACGACTTGCTCTTATTCAGCATTGTGCGGGTAAGTAGTTTGAAATCACTTGGTGTAGCCGATGATAAATTACTGGAGCAAGGCGAATATCTCATTCGCATGCAAATGGCAGGTCTTCTTGTAGGTGGCGTGATATGGGGCATCATGGGTGATAAGAAAGGAAGGCTTTCTGTTTTGTTTGGATCAATTGTTCTGTACTCATTAGCAAACATTGCCAATGGCTTTGTTACATCCGTTGATCAATATGCTGTTCTTCGTTTCATTGCAGGCATTGGTTTAGCAGGAGAATTAGGCGCTGGAATAACTCTGGTATCAGAAGTGCTTCCAACAAATCTGCGTGGTTATGGAACAACGATTGTTGCAACGGTAGGATTGTTTGGTGCCGTAGTGGCAAACTTTGTTGTTAAGATTTCGCCTACATGGCAGATAGCTTATTTTATTGGCGGTGGATTAGGTTTGTTGTTGCTTGTTGCCCGCTTCAGTGTTTTTGAATCAGATATATTTCTCAAAACAAAAGAACAAGTTGTTGAGCGTGGTAACTTTTTCAAACTCTTCGATAATAAAACAAGACTTAAACGATTTATAGGTTGCATTCTCATTGGATTGCCAATATGGTTTGTTATAGGTGTGCTGGTAACATTCTCACCAGAGTTTGCTACTAAACTAGGTGTTGTCGGAAGTATTTCAGCGGGCGATGCCATCATGTTTAGTTATCTTGGTCTTGCTGTGGGAGATTTAAGCAGCGGTTTGCTTAGCCAGCTATTAGGCTCACGAAAGAAAATAGTTCTCACGTTTATTTTTCTGACATTTATTTTTATCTGCATCTATTTATTTGCACCGATTAAATCAACAACACTTTTTTATGCAACATGTTTTTGTTTGGGTATAGGCATAGGTTATTGGGCGCTATTTGTTACGATAGCAGCCGAGCAATTTGGAACTAACCTCCGCTCTACCGTCGCAACCACGGTGCCTAATTTTATTCGTGGAACTGTGATACCACTTACATTTGGATTTAAGTTTTTACGTGAGTTTCTGGCTAGCGTTTTAAGCGCTTCCATGGGCAAAGAAGATGCTCAACGCTATGGTATGATTTACGGTGCCTTGATTGTTGGTGTGCTGACAATCATCATTGCATTAGTAGCGCTACGAATGATTGAAGAGACATTTTCAAAAGATCTTAATTTTGAAGAAATTGATTAATGTTATAACTTATATTTACTAAGAACATAGTCTTGTGTACTATGTGAATCGCACACAACCTAAACCATCATGAGGAAGCGTATTGTTTTTCTTTTTATTGCATCTCTCATGATAACCCCATTAGCTGCGCAAAACCTAAAGCTCATTCAGAATCTAAAGAAAGAGTTAAAGAAATCGAAGGGTGAAAAAAAATTTGGTCTCCTGGCAGATGTTGCCTGGGAATATCGTTGGGCTTATCCCGATAGTACTATTTACTATGCAGACAGCGCTTATCGGTTTGGACAGCAAATAAAAATAAACAAAGATTTAGCGAGACCACTTAATTACAAAGGAGTAGCCTTTAATTACAAGGGGAAGATCCTGACTGCATTTGATGTTTATAGTGAAGCATTAAGAGTTTCACAGCAGCAACGAGATTCCATTGAGATAGCATATTCCAACAACAACCTTGGTCGGTTATTTTTTGAGCAAGGTATTTTATCACGTTCGTACTCTTATTTCGTAACGGCCCTTTCGATTTTCAAAGCTGTAAAAGATTCATCAGGTTTGGCATACGCCTATCAGAGTCTGGCTAACCTGTATCGCACACAGAAAGACTATGAAAAGGCAGAGATAAATTATGCAAATGCTTATAAGATCAGGCTCTCTCTTGGCGATACCAGAAATATAATGTCTGCACTTGTTCAGCTTGGACGATTGTACCTGGAGACAGGACAGCATGATAAGGCTCTCAAGTTTTTTAATCAGGCAGATTCGGCAGGGCAGGTGATTAATGATGCTATCAACCTCGCAGAGGTTAAAACATTTGCAGCCGAAAGTTATCTCAGCAAAGGGATGTTACAAAAAGCCGAATCGATGTGTGAGGAAGGATTGAAACATATCCTCAGCAAGAACAACATGTTTATGCTATCGCATGTCTATGTTACGATGGGACACATCCAGGTAGAAAAGAAGAACAGCGAGAAAGCAAGAAAATATTTTGACCTGGCCTTATCTGTTTCAACGCAGACAAAAGATCTTGACTCCAAGATGGAAGCCCATTACTTTCTGTGGAAGCTTTCAGAGAAGGAGAATAAAACTGCCGATATGATCAAGAATCAGAACGCCTACCTGATACTAAAAGATTCTATCAAGGATCTTAATCTTGCTCGTCAGGTTGAGAGACTTCAGCTTGAAATTGATATTCAACAACGAGAACGAGAGAATGAAGTTTTGAAGTTGAACTCAGCAAGAAACGGCGCTATTATCAGGCAACAGAAACTTCAGAACTTTAGTCTCATAGGTCTTGTAGGTCTCATTAGTGTTGTTGGTTTTGTTCAATGGTTAAACAGCAAGAAGAGAAGAGAGATAAATCAGAAGTTAACGCAGAAGAATGCCGAGGTACAAAGACAGCGTGAAGAAATTGTAAGACAGAATGAAAAACTTTCAAAGCGAAATCAACAACTATCAGAAATCAATTATGAGAAAGATACGCTGATGAGTATTGTTGCTCACGATTTAAAATCGCCGCTGAACAGAATAAAAGGACTTACAGAACTGATGGAACTGGAAGGAGGATTGAAGGATGCACAACTTGCCTACCTGCGAATGTCTAAAGATGCAACTCGTGCTGGTCTTGACCTGATCACTGACTTACTTGATGTGCACATGTTGGAGGAAAACACTCTTCCCAATTATTCATCATTTGATATAAGTGTTTTTCTATTAGAGAAAATAAAAGAGTTTACACCAGCAGCAGAAGCAAAAGGCATTCATCTGAGAATAACACAGGTTATGAATGATGAAGTGATTCTTGATATTGACTATCTTGGAAGAATTGTAGACAACCTCCTTTCAAATGCTATTAAATTTTCCGGGCGCGATACGGTTGTAGATGTTGCTGCCTGGAAAGTATCAAACAATGTTTGGTTCTCCATTAAAGATCAGGGTCCGGGATTTTCTGATCGTGATAAGGCGCAGCTCTTTCAGAAATTTAAAAAACTTAGTGCAAGACCAACCGCAGGTGAAACGTCTAACGGATTAGGCCTTGCTATTGTGAAGACGCTGATTGATCGGATGAAGGGAGAAATTCAATTAAACTCTGATACAAGCAGAGGCAGTGAATTTATAATCAAGCTGCCAGCATTGCCAATATAAATTTATGATAAAAGGCTTGCCTAAAGAATTGCTGGATAAAAATCTGATCACGACAGATCAATTCAATAAAATTGATCCAATAGTGTCTGGTAAAATCATCTCTGTTTTCTATGAGTTGAGAGCACTGCTTTACCTGGGAGTAATGTTACTGGCTACGGGCCTTGGCATTCTTATCTATCAGAATATTGGTGAGCTAGGACATTTGCTAAGCATCGTAGCCCTTACGCTTATCATGATAGCATGCTTCTGGTATGTTATACAAAAAGGATTACCTTACTCGAATGACAAAGTAAAAGCTCCTACACCTTATTTTGATTACATACTTCTTCTCGGGTGTTTATTAACCATTGCCATTCAAGGTTATCTGCAATTTCAATATCAGATCCTGGATGATAATCTTGGACTAAGCACATTGCTAAGTGCACTTCTCTTTTTTGTAATGGCTTATCGCTTTGATCACGTTGGTATTCTGTCGTTGGGAATAACAGCATTGGCATCGTTTTGGAGTCTCAGCATTTCGCCACAGAAATGGTATAGTAGTGATTTTTTCTCTATGGAATCCAATCTTCAGATCACGGCTATTGTATTCAGTTCTGTTCTTGCTGGCATTGCCATGGGCTTGGATGTCAAGTCTATCAAAAAACATTTCACATTTACATACATTAATTTTAGCAGCCTCATCTATTTTGTAGGAGCCACCGCTGGTTTGTTTATGGGCGATTATTATTATAGTTATTTGTTATTGATTTATGTTGGATGTGTGCTTTCATTCTTCTTTGCAAAACAGAAGAGATCTTTTCTTTTTTTGCTCTATGTCTTTGTGTTTGGATATATCGCTACAACCTATTTGCTGAGTGATCTTTTCTTTGATCGTGAACCTGAATTATGGTTCCTTTATTCGTTTGTTTCCTGTGGTGGATTCATATTTTTCATAATCAGGTATCGTAATTATTTTACCCGCAAGCCATGAAGATTGCTTATAACGAAATAGGAGTTTATAATCTTTCTGTTCTTAAAGAAACGAAACGATGGTTTAAGCATGGACTGATTTCTGCAGAACAATCAGAAAGTATAAAAGCTGCGTATCAAACGTCTTTGTTTAATCCTAATCTCATGATCAGGATTCTTTTATTTGTGGCTTCTGCATTGGGGCTCGCAGGAGTTACGGGCATATTAGTTTTGTTATCCATGGATAGTTCGGAAAACATTATTCCATGGCTTTGTATTTTTTATGGTTTAGGATCTCTGTTTTTTCTTGAACTCGTTTTTATTAAAGGTAATCACCATTATAAATCAGGTGTGAATGAAGCACTACTTTATCACTCGCTTGGATTTTTTCTCGGAGGAATATTGGCACTTGAAATAAATGAACATTTTATAGCTGTTATAGGATTCATTGTATTTTCCATTGCTGCCATTCGCTATCTCGATTTAATTTGTACACTGTGTGCTATAGCATCTTTATGTGGTTTTATATTTTTTGAACTGAACGAAGCAGGTGGATGGTTTCAGGCGCTTATTCCCTTCGCATTCATATTGATTTTCATACCCATCTACTTTTTTGCAAAACGGGCAAGAGGTAAACAGGCATTGCGTCTGTGGTATGATAATCTTTTGGCTGTTGAAGCTGTTAGTTTATTGTTGGTCTATGCCGGTGGAAATTATTTCGTGGTTCGTGAACTGAGTGTCGAAATGATGAACCTTTATCTCGAAGAAGGTCAGGATATTCCTTTCGCCATTGTATTTTACATTCTTACTGCTGTGACTCCCATTGCATATTTATATTCAGGTATAAAGAAGAAAGACAAAGTTCTGATCAGAGTCAGTCTTTTACTTCTGGCCCTTTCGGCGTTTACATTTAAATATTATTTCAGCCTGGGCCATCCAGAGATCTCACTCACCATTGCAGGCGCTGTATTACTGTTGATAACGTTATGGCTATTGAATTATCTGAAAGTTATGCGCAATGGTTATACGCGAGAAAATATCATGTCAGAGAAGTGGGGCGATGCGAATGTGGAAGCCTTTGTAATCTCTCAAACCCTGGGAGGAAATCAAATGCCAGACCGCATTGAAACTGGCGGTGGCGGACAATTTGGCGGTGGCGGATCGAGTGAGAGTTTTTAGCTAAATGAGAATATAGAATTCAGAAGATAGCATTTCACTACCGCTTAGATAGATCGTTTTAATCTGTCTGGTTGGACTTTCTCCTCCCTAAAAAGAAATTTCCTACCTTCCTGTAACCTTCCTCAAGAGTGAAGGTTATCCATCTTGAAAACATCAAAACCAGATTTGGAAGTACTGAGCGACAATGCCTTAATGCTTAAGGTTAAGGACGGAGAACTAGACAGACTTGGGTTGCTATTTGAGCGATACAAGCGGCCGTTGTATGGCTTCTTTTATAACCTGAATCGTAATGCCGAGCTCAGTGAAGACCTGGTGCAGAATGTTTTCATCCGGATTTTGAAATATCGCTACCTCTTTCGCGGTGAGGGCGATTTTAAAACGTGGATGTTTCACATTGCGCGTAATGTGAGCCACGACCACTTCCGGAAGAATAAATTAAATGCTAAAGATTCCATCGACGACTGGCAGGATCAGCTGGGAGCAGATGAGAATCGGTCAACAATGTTTCAACAAGAGGAAGAGCTGCAACTCCTTTCCATGGCCATGGACAGATTGCCAGAAGACAAACGCGAAATTTTATTGCTCAGTAAATACCAGGAAAAAAAGTATAAGGAAATTGGCGACATACTCGGCTGTACTGAGGCTGCTGTAAAAGTAAAAGTTTTCAGAGCCCTGCAGGATCTGAAAGCCGTATACAAGCAGTTGGAAAAACACATGTAATTGAATAAGCAGATTATGAACAGGGAAAGAATTCAGGAGTTGATTCAAAAGTATAATTCGAATGTGGTCGACCCATCCGAATTGAAGGAGATTGAAAAAGCGATTGAGTCAGGCGAACTTGATATTGCTGAATTAAAAGACTTGAAGATATTGGAAGATCAACTCTTTCGTATGGAAGATCCATCTCCCTCACTTCATCTTGATGACAGATTTTATCAGATGTTAAGAAGCGAGATTAAATCTTCAACATCAGGATTTTCATGGAGTAAATTTTTTACATGGCCAGAGCTTCTTCCCAAGCTTGCCATTGCTGCTGTGGCACTGATCATTGGTATTGGTGTTGGGTTAATGGTAAATCGTCCAGCACAGAATGGAGAAGAAGTAGCTATTCTTACCAAAGAAGTTTCAGGATTGAAAGAGATGATGATGCTTTCTATGCTTGAGAAAGAATCAGCTACCGATAGACTAAAAGCAGTGAGCCTTACGGAAGACATGGATAAGGTAAGCAGCAAAGTTACCAATGCATTGCTTCAAACCCTGAATAAAGATCCAAACGTAAACGTTCGTCTTGCAGCATTAGAAGCATTACATCCTTACGTGAATGACAATCATGTTCGGGAAGAATTAATCCATTCCATTACAAAACAAGATTCACCGTTGGTGCAAGTAGCATTAGCCGAATTGATGGCCGCCATACAAGAGAAGTCATCTGTGAATGCACTTGAAAAAGTTTTACAAAATGATAAGACACCAAAAGACGTGAAAAAGAAAATTAAAGAAAGTATTCAGATCTTAACATAAACAAGATGGGAGCAAGAATTTTTGTACTCGTTATTTTAGCGAGCCTCGCATGTGCAGGCTATGCACAAACATTCAGTGAGACAATAAAGAAAGAAATGTCTTTTGAAAAGAAAAGCTCTGACAACGCTGTTATCGTAGCGAATGTTAACGGATCAATACATATCGTTGGCTACGATGGAGATAACGTTCTGCTGGAAGTTGAAAAAACAATCAATGCAAAGACCTCAGAGCGCCTGGAGCGTGGCAAGCAACAGATTCAATTAGGTGTTATTGATAACGCTGATACACTAATCTTTTACGTAAAAGGAGGCTGTAATACATTTAGCAAGAATGCAAAATACGGCAAGTGGGGTTATGGCTGGAACAATTGTAATAGCGATGGTTGCCATGAAGAGTATGATTATAAATTGAATTTTACATTAAAAATTCCTTCGCGTGTTCATCTAGCTGCCAGCACTATAAATGATGGTGATATTTCAATAGAGAATGTGAAAGGAAAGATTGATGCTAATAATATCAACGGTCATATCAGGTTAAGCGATCTTACGCAGGCCGCAGTCGCCAGTACCATTAACGGAAATGTTGATGTTGAATATTTGCAAAACCCTCAAACAGATTGTCGCTTCTATACATTGAATGGAGACATCAATGCCAACTTTCAAAAAGGACTGGCCGCAAAATTATCATTCGAGAGTTTCAATGGTAATCTCTATACCAATGTAGATCAGATTGTGCCATTGCCTTTAATGATGGAAAAAGGAGATGTCAATAAAGGTGTTAAATACAAAGTAAAAGGTAACAACTACCAGGTTGGAAAAGGCGGAGCACTGCTCGA
>DATCRE010000559.1:0-5550 GCA_036569145.1 Cyclobacteriaceae bacterium | reverse complement strand
GGATGTTATAAAAAATGAAGGCGCATCCGAAGGCTTAGGAGATCAAACTGAATTGCTTTATAAAATTGCTGACATCATTGGCGAACGTGCTGCCAAAGATTACGAACAAAAAAGTTCTGTAGGTTACGTTTCTCTTGGTACAATTCAGGCAACGGCAAAACCACTTGTATTCTCTAATGTTAGTTTAAAGTGGTCGCCTAAGTATAAAGCCTTTTACAGCGAAGGAAATATCGGGTTGTCTAACATTGGAAGAAACGATATCAACGGCGGCTTTGAAGGCTTCCTGGAAATTAAAAAGAATGAAGACGGCGCACCTGTATTTAATGTCTTCATCAAAGCATCTCCAGAAGCATGGTATTATTTTGGATATGAAGATAACCGACTGCTTGTTTATTCTTCCGATGATAATTTTAATACAGTCATTGCCAAGAAAACAAATTCAGGAAAAGCTAAAGTTGGTGAAGTTGCTTTTGTTCCGGGAAGCGATGAAGAGACACTTACATTCATTAACCGATTCAGAAAAAATTATTATGGCATTGATGTTCCTTATGATTTAAGTGACCCTGCAGCTGCTACCGGAGAAAGAAGAGAGCCTACAGTCATCCCTACTGACAAGCCTAAAGAAAAAGGTAAAGACGGAGCGCCAACTACAGATCAAAAACAAAAAGAGAAAGAGCCTGAAAAGAAGAAAGAAGACGATGGATTCTAAATTAAATCCATTGAAGTATTTTAATCAATCATCATAATTTATTACCACATGACAAAGCAATACATTGCAACGAACAAAGATCGTTTCCTTTCTGAATTATTTGATTGGCTCCGCATTCCATCGGTAAGTGCTGATAGTCGGCATAAAGGTGATGTGCGCAAAGCGGCAGAATTCCTTAAAGAAAAATTTCAGAATGCTGGTGTTGATTCCGTTGAGATCTGTGAAACAAAGGGACATCCTATCATCTATGCACAAAAAATAATTAACACTTCGTTGCCAACAGTATTAGTCTATGGTCATTATGATGTTCAACCTGCTGATCCGTTAAATCTTTGGACTTCACCTCCATTTGAACCTGTTATAAAAGATGATAAGATTTTTGCGCGTGGATCTTGCGATGATAAAGGACAGGTTTACATGCATCTGAAGGCTTTTGAAACCATGATGAAACTCAACACACTTCCCTGCAATGTTAAGTTCATGGTTGAAGGTGAAGAAGAAGTTGGTTCTGATAACCTCGGAACGTTTGTGAAAGCAAATAAAGAAAAGTTAAAGGCTGATGTTATTTTAATTTCAGACACAGCACTGATTTCTCTCGAACATCCATCGATAACAGTTGGCCTGCGTGGACTCAGTTATATGGAAGTTGAAGTCACTGGACCAAATCGCGATTTGCACTCTGGTGTGTATGGTGGTGCAGTTGCTAATCCAATCAATACACTTTGTGATATGATCGCTTCTCTTCATGATGAAAACGGAAGAGTTACAATTCCAGGTTTTTATGATAAGGTTGCTGAATTAACTGCGGCAGAACGAGAAGCTCTTAATAAAGCTCCCTTCGATTTGAATGAGTATAAAAAAGATCTCGATATTAATGAGATAAAAGGAGAAAAAGGTTATAGCACTATTGAAAGAACCGGAACCAGACCAACGCTAGATGTTAATGGAATCTGGGGTGGTTATACAGGTGAAGGCGCAAAGACTGTATTGCCCTCTAAAGCATCTGCTAAAATCTCCATGCGTTTAGTTCCTAATCAAATCAGTTCAGAAATAACGGAACTCTTCACCAAGCACTTTCAATCTATTGCACCTGCTTATGTGAAAGTGAAAGTCACAGCGCACCACGGTGGTGAGCCTGCAGTTACTCCAACAAATTCGAAGGCATTCAATGCAGCAAGCAAAGCGTTTGAAGAAGTGTGGGGCAAAACGCCAATACCAACACGTGATGGTGGAAGTATTCCTATTGTTGCCTTGTTCAAAAAAGAGCTTGGTCTTGATACAGTTCTAATGGGTTTTGGATTGGACAGTGATGCTATTCATTCACCCAATGAACATTACGGTGTAAAAAATTTCTTGTTAGGTATCGAAACCATTGTTTCATTCTACAAGCAATTTGCAGGTAAATAAATTCATTTAAAACAAACTGAGGTTGCCACCTTTTCTGAATTTTGTCAGATCTATCGGTGGCAACTTTTTGTTTCCGAAATATTTTTTCTTTGAAGTTCTAAAGAGCTGATGAATAATGTCAGCATGTTCGCCTTCACCGGTCATGCGTCTTCCGAATTGCGAATCATTTACACTTCCACCGTGCAGCGAGCAGATTTGATTCCATACTTTATCAAAGCGATCAGGGAAATTTTTACGAAGCCAGTCTTCAAATATTTTACCGATAGAACCATTAAGTCTTACAATAGTCATTCCTGCATTCAACGCTCCGTGATCTGAAGCTGCTTTTAAAATCTGTGGTATCTCATGATGATTAAGACCGGGAATAATAGGCGCATTCATAATACCAACAGGAACTCCTGCTTTAGCCAAAGCTTCCACAGTTTGAAGTCTTTTAATTGCACTGGCCGTTCGTGGTTCCATAACTCTTCGAAGATCTTCATCAAGTGTTGTTATCGATATGTAAACATGAACCAGATTATCGGATGCCAGATCTTTGAGTAAATCAAGATCGCGCAACACCAAACTGTTTTTAGTTATCATACCCACAGGATGGCGATACTGTGCAAACACTTTTAACAAGCCTCTTGTAATTTCAAGTTTTCTTTCCAATGGTTGATAACAGTCCGTGTTACCCGATACACTGATAGGAACAGCATTCCAATCCGGATGCAAAATAAATTTCTCAAGCAGTGATGGTGCATTCTTCTTTACGATAATCTTGCTTTCAAAATCAAGTCCTGCACTAAAGCCCCAGTACTCATGTGTGTTTCGGGCATAACAATAAATACAACCATGTTCGCATCCCTGATAAGGATTGAGAGAATAACCCATTCCAACATCTGGGCTTGTCACTTTGTTTACTACCTTCTTAGCATTCTCATAAAAGATTTGAGTGGTGGGTGCAGACATCAAAGGCTCATCAAGACCTTCAATATGATCAGTAACATATTGCGCTTTCAGAAATTTATTTTCTGATTTGATTTGCGCCCCGCGACCTTTGAAATAATCTTCTTCCATGAGTAAAAGCAGTGTATAAAATGTCTCTGCTAATTAAACGCGTAACTGTTTCGTCTGTCTAAAAAATCGAATTAACTTTCATGCTATTTATACTAACATCTTGCTTTCATATCAACCAACACCAATTCTACAACTTCGCAATGAGCTCCTTGACGGTATGGGTGTGAAATTGTTTTGTAAAAGAGAAGATTTAAATCATCCTGCTATTTCAGGTAACAAGTGGTGGAAACTAAAATATAATTTAGAAGAAGCAACACGGCAAGGAAAGAAAACATTATTAACTTTTGGCGGCGCATATTCAAACCACATCTACGCAACGGCGGCAGCAGCTCAAGAAACAGGCTTTAAATCTATTGGTATCATTCGCGGCGAAGAGACATTGCCATTAAACAATACACTTGCTTTTGCACAACGTTGTGGTATGCAGCTTCATTACATTTCAAGAACACAGTATCGTGAAAAAGATAATTCTGAATTTATTCAAGAGCTTCATAATAAGTTTGGTGATTTTTATTTGATCCCCGAAGGAGGTACAAACGAGTTTGCTGTTAAAGGTTGTGCTGAATTTGGAAAGCAGTTATTAGAAGAAATTGACTTCGATTATCTCTGCTTACCAGTAGGTACTGGTGGCACCATAGCAGGAATAATTGCGGGCCTTGATGGAAAGAAAGAAGTCATCGGCTTCCCGGTACTCAAGGGTGGAGACTTCTTAAAAGACGAAATAGAAAAATTATTACAAAAATATTCCAACACTCTTTATGGAAACTGGCGCCTCGATGCATCTTATCATCATGGAGGTTATGCTAAAGCAACACCGGCCCTCCTTGATTTTGTGAAGTTGATGAATGATAAGCATAACCTCCCGCTCGATACTGTGTACACAGGCAAGTTACTGTGGGCTGTGATGGATTATGTGAGGCAGGGAAAATTCAGAAGAGGCTCAACAGTACTTGTCGTGCACACTGGCGGGCTACGGGCTGTCGGTTAATCACTACTCTATGAAAAAAATATTACTCATGGCATGCATCCTTTGTATGCACAAGATCTGCTTTGCTCAAAACCTTGCTACAGCAAGAAGCAGCGGCTATCACACGCTGATCTATTCAATCACTAACGATGAAGCCAAACAACTTTACTTTGCCAGTAAATGGTCTGTAGATGAAAAATTCTTTCATAGTCTCTACGACTCTTACCCAAGCGATTCTTCTTATAAAAAGAAGTTACCCGTTGGTCATTACTTGTTTGTGACAGCTAATGAAGCTACGTTTAGTTGCCAGGTAAAATCTGTTGACAATGTTGATATGAAAATTCTCAACAATCATCGTGATATGCTTCTGGTTTTTCTCTCTGATTATGGAAAAGAGACAGACTCTGTGTCGTTGCAAATTGGCGCTCGACTTGTTCCATTTAACAAAGCGTTGAAAGCTTATCGTCTTGCTAAGAGTAACAGACGAGGTGTGGTGGAAGCAACATATAAAGGGCACACATCATTCTTGTCTATTAATCGTCGCTATAATAATTCATCATTAAAAAGAATTAAGCGACGAGTTCTAGGTACATTTCCCATCAATCATCTCGCTTCACCTTTTTATTATTTAGTTCAATCTGTAAAAGGTTTACTAAGACCATATCCACACATTTACCCACCGGGAATTTATTATCGTATTCAAAAACTATTTCGACCCAGGCGTTACAACGGCTTTGTAGTATTGAATAAGCCTATATACAGACCTGGCGATACTGTAAAACTAAAAGCTTTCATAAACACAAAAAGAGGAAGGCCGATAAAGAAAACACTCGACCTCTATCTTAGTTCTAACAAACTTGGGATTGCAAAATCTCATAGGCCGGGTGCATATACTTTTGATTTTGTGTTGACCGATAGTTTAAAGCTGAAACTTGATAATGACTATTGGATTTTGCTTGATGACGGAAGTGATAACGATTATCCATCTGGTAATTTCAGATATGAAGAGTATGAATTGAAACAAAATACTTTTTCTATTTCGGCTGATGAAACTACACTAAACAAACCCGCCATCATTCATTTAAAAGGTGTTGATTCAAACGATCTGCCATTATACGATGTTCAGGCAGATATCATTGTAAAGACGACTGACGTTATCAAGACATTCGAAAAAGAAATATTTATTGCTGATACGCTTTGGAAACATCATTTAAAATTAGAGCCTACAGAAGATAACAAAATTGTGTTGCCTGACTCTATCTTCCCATGCGCATTCATTGACTATAATGTACAAGCTGTCTTCACAAATGCTGATAATGAACGCACTGTAAAAACCCTATCGTTGCGTTATAATGCTGCGGCGCATAGTATAGATATAACACTGCAGAATGATACTATTAATTTTAGT
>DATCRE010000558.1:0-2792 GCA_036569145.1 Cyclobacteriaceae bacterium | reverse complement strand
TCTTCTAAAGGACGAAAGAAACTCGCTGTCTTTTTCTTGCGCTTGATTTCATTTAACGAAAGATTGATGGCAATTCTAATCAGGTACGTTCCTAATGTTGAATCGCCTTTAAACTTATCAAGTGCTTCGTAAAATCTGATAAAGACTTCTTGTCCTACATCAACGGCTTCGGGTGTATCACCTACAATGGACTTAACGACACCAGCCACTTTTCTTTCATAACGAATAACCAGATTTTTAAAAGCAAGCATATCGCCCGCTCTCGCTTCTGTTATCAATTCCTCATCGGATTGTTGATTACTCATTACTATTAATAAAATGGATTTCGTAGCTGTTATAGTCCTTAGACAGCAATCAGAATGTATTTATTCCCTATCGAAGATAATAATTTCCAAAATTTTATTTATCAAAAAACAAGGCACTGAAGGGAATAAAGCACAGCTCAAACAAGTCTAATATTCAAAATGAATACTATGAAAACCATTTCAATCACAGTGATGATTATTGTTATGATGATTATCGCAACAGGAGTACAAGCACAGGAGACCATAAAACAAGATAGCATTACCAATGCTTCTCACCATCATCACAGACGGCATGGAAATGAAAGACACCATCGCCATCATTTAAGATTATTACCATGGAGATGGCATCACCATCGTCACCATCATCATGATAAAAGTTAATGGTGAATCGTTAATAGTATGGTAATGTTCAAAGTTTCAACACGAATCACTATTAACGATTAACTTTTCACGATTAACTTTTAATTAATTACTCCCAACGGAAAAGTTTGATTGCTACGATGTAAATCAAAATGAGCCACACACTCATTCCAATCAGATCACCCGGTATCTGTGTGATGCCTGCACCTTCATTTGCAATTTTACGAAGGGCATGGCTCACGTATGTTAAAGGAAAATAATCAGTGATCGTTTTTAACCAGGAAGGAAAGCCTTCTCTTGAAAAGAAAATTCCTGAAAGCAATAGCAATGGAAGTTGAATAAGATTTGCTACCGGGGCAACTTGTGTTTCATCTTTAGCCCAGCCTGCAATACCAAAACCCACTCCAAGAAAAATGAGAATGCCCAGTATGGCTACGAGGGCAAAATAAAAATAATTGCCCATCATGTGAAAGCCAAAGAAGTATGTTCCAAGTCCAACAAGAAGAGCCGCAGTAGCCAATGTAACCAGCAATCGTGTAACAGCTTGTGCAAAAACAAAAAGAACAGGATGTACAGGTGTTGCCTGTATTCTTCGCAGTGCGCCACTGGCTTTATATGAAACAAAACTAAAGGCTACTCCAAATATGCCGAGCTGCATAATTGTCATCGACAAAAGGCCGGGAAGTATAAAATCAAAGTAACCTAAATTGTTTGTGGTAACGCCTTCACTCTTTACATCAAGCACGGTTTGTGAATTTGTTATTCGCTTATCAAAACCTGAAACGATTTCAGTGATAATCATACTGGCAACTCTTCCGCTTTGTGGCTTACCTTTATTGTAGCGTGTTTGTATACTGCTCACAACAGGCTTACCATCTTTAATCGCTCCGAAGTCTTCCGGAATAATTACCTGCAGATCAATATTGCCTTTACCTAACTCTGATGCCGCTGCTTCTTCTGACTCTTCTGTAATTTTAAAGGCATCAACAGTCTTTAGTACATCGACAAGTTTTTTTGAAATTTCACTCGTGGCGTGATTTGATAAACTGATCTTTAATGAGCTGCCTCCACCCTTTGAAAGAAAACCGAAGATGGACATTAGCGCTACAGGTAAAAGCAAGCTGAATATGATAGCACCTTTATTGCGATAATACATTTTCAGTGAGGCTTTGGTTAAAGCCAGAAAGGAACGTGTTGTCTGATTCATATTAATCGCGTAAATGTTTTCCGGTAAGATCTATAAATACATCCTCTAACGTCGCTGGAGGAACTTCAACATTAGGTTTAAATCCACGTGACAGCAGTTGCCTGATAAGCTGATCGGGTGTATCAATCGCTACAATTTTTCCATCATCCATAATGGCCACACGATCACACAGAAATTGTGCTTCTTCCATATAGTGTGTTGTCAGAATAACCGTTGTACCTCGCTTTTTTATTTGAGCAATGAGTTCCCAAAGGTTACGTCTTGCTTGCGGATCAAGACCTGTTGTAGGTTCATCCAGAAATATCATTACCGGTTTATTGACCAATGTTGTTGCAATAGAAAATCGTTGCTTCTGTCCACCAGAAAGATTCTTTACTAACGACGATGCTTTTTCTGTTAAACCAACCTCGGCCAGAAGTTCCATTGGATCAACGGTAGAACCATAAAGATTACTGAACATCTCGAGGAGTTCTGTAAGCTTAAGATTTTGAAAGAATGCTGACGATTGAAGTTGAATGCCAATGCGCTGCTTTACTACATAAGGTTGTTCAATTGTTTTGATGCCATCTAAAATAACTGAACCAGATGTGATTGGTCTAAGGCCCTCAATCATTTCGAGCGTAGTTGTTTTCCCTGCGCCGTTGGGTCCTAGAATTCCAAATACTTCTCCCTTTTTAACAGAGAATGAAACTCCTTTCACAGCCTGAAGACCAGTGTCATAAGTCTTAGTAAGATTTGTAACTTCGAGGATTACACCGTCAGTTGCCATAGTAAATAAATTAATGGAAATGAATGTAGTGAAAATAATGAAGATGACATCACTATTTATGATGAAGAGATGTAATTGCGATATTAATATAGATCACCTTCTGACGTAAAGGATTAAAACACACTAAGATTAATTACCCAGCCCACCCTTC
>DATCRE010000557.1:0-11243 GCA_036569145.1 Cyclobacteriaceae bacterium | reverse complement strand
CCGGCGGTGCAACAGGAAGTTCCAGCTCAAACTCCATTAACATCAATTTTCCTTCAGATATTTCTACAAACGCAGTAACCATTAGTGTCAATGGTGTAAATGCCCAGGGCTCTGGTCCGGCATCAACAACTGTCATCAATTTTTATAAACCCGCTGCAGCAGCGGGTGTTATCTCCGGCTTTGATGCTGTTTGCCAAAATCAGAATGGTGTTGTTTACACCATTCCACCAATTCAAAATTCTACATCGGTATTCTGGAATGTGCCAACCGGTGCTACAATAGCCTCAGGCCAGAACACAAATACGTTAACGTTAAATTTTTCATCAACATTTTCGGGTGGTACATTGTACGCTGTTGGTCTGGCTGGTCCGTGTGGAGGTGGTACGGGATCAACACGAGTAATCCAATCACCGCCACTACTTCCAGAGGCGGCAGCAGTCATACAAGGAAATAAAGTTGTTTGCCAGGGTGATGCAGGAGTGACTTACACTGTCCCATCAATTGCGAATGCAACCGGGTATACCTGGAGTTTGCCAACAGGTGCCACAATAGCATCCGGACAGAATACAAATATCATTACCGTAAACTTCTCTGCTTCTGCTGCCAGTGGCAACATCAGCGTCTTTGGAACAAACTGTATAGGCAACGGTACATCTTCTTCGCGAGCCCTTGTAGTGAGTACCTTGCCAGGAGCGGCAGGTATAATAACAGGTAATGCCACACCTTGTCTGGGTGTTGGAGTTGAAAATTATTCTGTCCCCACGATACAGAATGCCACGGGGTATACATGGACCGTTCCCAGTGGGGCAACAATTGTATCCGGCACTAACACCAATTCAATTACCGTTAGTTATTCGCTCAGTGCAGCAGCTGGGAACATAACAGTGACAGGAACCAATTGTAAAGGGAATGGTGCGGCCTCTTCACTGGCTATTACCTACGTAACATCCGGCTTGGGAAATGTCGGTGGAGATAGAATAGAGCCTTCAGTTGACTTAGCTACAGGTATAATGTCAACTAGCATACCGTTATTCTCTATTCAGGATGGTGACATACAGGTGCCGGGCGTTTTAACTTATACTGCTACGGGAGTTCGTGTTACAGATGATGATGGATGGGTAGGACATAACTGGAGTTTCTCTGCACAAAATTATCAAATAGGAAGAGAGGTACGTGGATTACCGGATGATTATAGTGCGACTGCTCCTGACAACCGCAAGGGGCGACTTAACAGTACAATATCAACCACGATCAATAATTTTAGTCCAACAACGGATAACGATCCGGCAACATGCAGTGATGAAGTTGCCAATTATAATACCCTGAATAGCATTGACTATAACCAGGACACGGAGCCTGATGCGTTCTATGTGAATGCCCCAAATTTATCTTTTCAATTTTATTTTGATGACGCTAAAGTGCCCAGAGCGTTGCCCTATCAGGATGTAGTAATTACTCCAAATACCGTAAGTGGTCCAATTACTTCCTTCACTGTCAAAGCAGCTAATGGAGTGCTCTATACATTCGCGGAACAGGAGACGATGACGCAATCTCTTAACAACATCAATAACTATTATCTGGTTAGACAAACAAATCTGTTTAAGAGCCCTATTACATATACAACAGCCTGGCGCTTAACTTCAATGACTTCACCTGTTTATGGTACCGTTACATTCACGTATAAATCTGTTGTTGTTGGTGATCCTAATTTAATTCCCCGCGTCTTTCGGTATGACTATCACTACGCGTATAACTTTCCGATTGATTTAACGAATATCACATGCCCAAGTTCTGGATACACCTATATCAAGACAACGATGTATTATACGCGTCAGTCTACGATTAAAATACTTCAGAAAATCAGCTCACCTTCTTCAGAAGCTGTTTTTAATTCAGCGCCAAAATATGCCGGGGCGTTAATGGAACGCCTGGGCAGTATCAGCATATATGATAAACGTGATGGCGCTTCCAAACTTTCAAATACAATTTCATTTGTCTATACAATTACCGGAACCGCGAAGAGAGCTTTCCTGACAACACTCAGCCGGTCAGCTTCATGTTTTTCACAGAATTATGGGATGGAATATGATGCAGGAGAATTGCCAGCGTATGATTGGAGTGGCAAAGATGATTGGGATTTTAATAAAGGATATAGCAGTCAATTGCCTACTCCATTAATTCCTTATTCACAGGGAGTACAGGCAGGTATATTAAAAAAATTAACCTATCCCTATAAGGGTTTTGATGTGTTCTTTTACGAGCCACACGAGTATTGGGATGGAACAAATTATGTTCAGGGTGCTGGTTTGAGATTAAAAAAGATGATTTCCTACGATGGTGTTTCTTCTAACAGTGATGTTGTAAAAGAATATGAATATAGGCGAACAGATGGATATTCAAGCGGCAAGCTTCAGTATAAAGCCTTGCATAATTTTAATATTACGAGGGCAGAACGATTGTCACCTAATGGCATAGGTGCGGCTAATTCGGTAAACAATGCGCATTATCGTGATTGGAGTGTTGGTTACTGTTTCACTTTACAAAGTAGTGTTGAATTATCACATTATACACCTTTTCATGGCAGTGCTGTGGCGTATGAACGAGTTACAGTTAAGGAAAAAGATGCGGGCCAAAGTATATATGAATTTGATCTGCCGGCTTCTTTTGGAGATGTAAGTGCAAATGATCCTTTAGGTAATCTTGAATGGAAACCCAGCACAGTACTAATCGCTCGCCCATCAACAGGCGCAGCAGCGTGCTATGAATTAGCCAATATTCAGGGTGGTATCGCACAGTACCCCTTTCCACCAGATCCTGCCTATGATTTTGCAAGGGCAACACTCAAAAAATTAACTAATCTGAAAGAAGATGGTGCAACAACTGTTCGTGACGTGGTCTATACATATCAACGGGTTTATGGCAATAACACCGGTATTCGAAAAATAAATGGATTAGCAATGGAGGAGCTGCCAACCTATTACTATAATGGTTCCACTTACCAGGATGCAAAAATGTTTCTCTATTCTAAGTACGAAATATTTACGGACGTTAAAACGGAGCTGAGCACGCAAACAGAAACGATCTATAATTCAACTGACTTATCAAAAAAGACTGTTACAACTACCAGTTATTTTTTTACTAGTTCAAATCATAAGGAACTAACACGTGTTGAAACTCAAAATAGTGATGGTTCTGTTTCACAAACACTATTCACTTATGTTAAGGACTATGCTATTACCGCTCCCAGTGGAACATCCAGCACAGCATTGGCCAATTTGAATACAGCGCATCGTAATTTTGTTGTAGAATCAATTTCCAAGAAAATAATCGGTGTTACGAATTATTTTATAGGCGCCAAACTTTTCCTTTTCCAAACGCTTAGCGGTATTGTTTATCCTGACAAGGAGCTTTCATTTGTGTCAGCAGATGGAATAACAACCTTTACACCATCCTCGGCTACTTCCTCCACATTTCAATATGATTTGAATAATTATGTAGTGGACAGAAGCTATTTAAGTTTTGATAGCTATGGAAATCCAACAGACGTTATGGGAAGAGACAGGCAGGTGAATAGTGTTGCTTATGGTTATGGAGGAACACTTCCTGTAATCACAATAAAGGATGCCAGGGTAAGTGAACTGTTGTATTCAGATTTTGAAACAACAACACCAGCAAGTTTTTATATTAACTGGGCTTCACCAACGTATGCTGTGGGTAGAAATAATTCAAAAAGCCTTAACATGCCCGTTGGGTCCGCGTCTGCAAACTACCTTTTAAAAACAACAAGCATAACCAACAATAATACGAAGAACTATATTCTTTCTTTTTGGGCGAAAGCTACAACAGCTGGAAATTTATCCATCCAGGTTTTTGGCCAGACAAGTCCCACGTTCAGTTATCCGTTTACAACATCCTCGGGCTATACGTTTTATAGTTTCAAAGTGCCGGTGTCGAGTGTTCCGGGTACAAACGGCTCCTTTACTATAAAATTATGGTCTACTGTAGCAGTGCCTGTTGATGACATAGCATTTTATCCTGAACAGGCAGACTTTACAGCCTGCACGTATCTTATTCCAAACGGAAAAAATTCAGAAACCGATTCGCATGGAATATCCAGGTATTATGATTATGATCTATGGGGCAGGTTAAAGGTTGTCTACGATCAAAATAAAAATGTAATCAAGAAGAACGACTACCAGGTAAGACCCTAAGCCTCCGCTCCATGAAAAAAATATTTTTAGTATTCTCTATAGCAATCTGTCTTCTAGGCCAGAAGATTACGTTTGGTCAATCAGCTTCCATAGCGGTTAATGGCATATACCCGACAGTAACAACCAATAGCAACGTTCCTGCATGTGGCAGCACTACAGGTATGCTGGTTATTAATAATTGCAATGGTTGCACCGTTACACAATGGCAGTCGGGCAGCTTGGTACCCGGCCCGAATCCGCAGGTA
Organism: Cyclobacteriaceae bacterium; assembly: GCA_036569145.1. Taxonomy (GTDB): domain Bacteria; phylum Bacteroidota; class Bacteroidia; order Cytophagales; family Cyclobacteriaceae; genus DATCRE01. The sequence goes on along the minus strand of DATCRE010000557.1, from coordinate 6,787 downwards.
TTTACCGTTGGACAACAGTATTTTGGAGCTTCAACGTTTCAGTACAATGTGCAACCCCTGGATACCCAACCTTCTACTACGGTAGCCTATCGGGCGATTTATACCATGCCCGGTACAGGCAGCACAGAATATATTGCTGGTCCGGTTGAAATTACTGCCTATAAAAAGCCGGTAGCGGGTACATTAACAACCTCCTCGCCAACCCAGTTTCTCAACACGGGTAGTGGTCAATTGGTATTAACAGGTTCCTACGGGACAGCTCAATGGTTTCCTACGGCGTTAACGAATGGAAACTTTTCTATTACCAAAACAACGGAGTTTTATGTAGAACTTACTAATGGAGCTTGCGGTAGCGGATATGTACAATCTAATACTGTAAAAATAGAAGTTTTTAAAACCGGTGTGTTAAGTGGGCCGGCATCCGTTACAGAAGGCAGTAAAGTTGAACTGTCAGTACAGGATTATTATTCATGGATTAATCATTGGGAGTATTCAACGGACGGAGGAACGACCTGGATAAGCTTTAATTATGTTAATGATTTTGATAAACCGACTACGCTCGACAAGTTTGCGAGGACACACGAAATTTCTTCAAACACCAAATTCAGGGCACTGATTGATCGTGGTCCCTATAGTTCAGCATATACCAATACCATCGATGTTACCTTTATACCATATACACAAACAAATCCTGATTTAACCAACGGAGGAAACTACGTTCGTGAACAGCGGGTTGTTGTAAGTGGAATTACCGATCCAAATGGAGTAAACTCATTGCTCTCTTCACAAAAGCATGAAGCTTTTACTTATCTTGATGGTAAAGGCCGCCCGGTGCAATCGAATATTACAAGTGGCAGCCCTGCTAGTTATGATGTGGTTACGCTTGCATCCTACGACCGACAGGGAAGACAGGCTACTCAATATTTGCCTTACGTTATGTCGAATACAAATAACGGAGCTTATAGAAGCAATCCACTTGTTGAACAGGCTAGTTATTACAGTAATGGAACAACCGACAAAGTTGCTGATAGTCCATACCCCTTTGCTACTACCGTGTTTGAAAAATCGCCTCTTGGCAAAGTTATAGAGCAAGGTAGTGTGGGCCAGGAGTGGCAGCCGGGTAATGGCCACAGTACAATCATTACATATTCAAATAATGCAGGCGGTGACGTTCGCTTATTTAATGCAGATGGAACAAGCTCCGGATATTATAACGCAAATGATTTAACCTTGCTTCAATCAACAGATGCTGATCAGAAAAAGACACAGAAGCTTTCAGATAAAGCTGGTCGTATTATTGTTACGCGCGTTCAGTTAGATGAAACGGTAAATGGCACATTGGTGCCCTGGCTTGAGACTTACTATATCTATAATAATTCAGGGAAGGTGAAATATATGATTTCACCAAAAGGTGTTGACGCGCTTAAGGCAGCATCGTGGGTATTGTCTGCATCCATCTTAGATCAATACGTTTACCAGTATGTTTATGATAGCCGTGCCAGGTTGATTGAAAAGAAAGTTCCGGGTCAGGCATGGACATATTATTGCTATGACAGGCTCGACAGGTTGGTGCTGGTTCAAGATGCTGCCAACCGCAGCGCAAATAAATGGCTATATCTGAAGTATGATCGCAAAGGCAGACCTGTTATGCAGGGGCTATATACCAACACAACATACACAACACGCTCGGCCCTGCAGACCAATGTTGTTGATCCGTTATACCCGCTCGATACAGATATTTTTTATGAAGAGCGCGGAAGTGCTGTGCAAGGTTATACGAACCAGTCATTCCCCACGGCCAACACACAGGTACTTACCGTTAATTATTATGATAACTATGATTTTGATAACAGCGGCAGTGACGATTATACTTACCTGTCACAAAGCTTAACAAATGAGAACACACCCTTCACAAACGTAACGGGTTTGCCCACCGGTTCAAAAAGACTCGTGATGGATGGCGGTACAACCTGGCTTTATAATTATGTTTTTTATGACGATAAAGGCCATACCATCCAGGTTCGCAGCAACAATCATCTTAACCCAACAGCTACCGGAAGTAATCTAGATTGCATGACTGCAGTATATGATTTTGAAGGCAAGGTCACTATCAATAAAACCTATCATAATGCAGGTTTGGGAAGAATAACCACGGTGATAAATAAATATGACTACGGTAGCATGGGAAGGCTAACAAATGTTTATCAAAATAATAATGGAGCCTCAACTGACCAATTAGTTGCGTCTTATTCTTATAACGAATTGGGACAATTGGTTAAGAAAAATTTGCATTATACTACACCGGGGCCTTTTCCCTTTTTACAATCGGTTGATATGCGATACAACATTCAAGGCTGGTTAACGTCGATTAACAATGCCCAACTGGCTATTGATAACAACCCGTATGAGCCCACCGATTATTTTGGTATGGAGTTAATGTATGAAAAAACGGAAACCGGACTAACGTCATCTTCCGATGTTTTATATAATGGTAATGTCAGTGTTGTTAAATGGAAAGGTGTTGGTTCTGCAGTGGGTACAGACAACCAGCACAGCTATAAGTTTACATACGATAAAGCGAATCGTCTGATAGGCTCTACATCACAGATGAATGCAGGTACTTCATGGACTACTGAAGCGAATGCCTTGAATGAAAACACCACGTACGACTTTAATGGAAATATAACATCACTAAAACGCAATCAGCGTAAAAACCAACTCGCCATTGTAAATAGTGTACCAGTCATATCTTATGTTGCCGACCAGGTAGATGATCTCTCCTATACCTACAATACATCCGTTGGCGATCAGTTATTAAAAGTGACAGATGTCACGAACAAGGCTGCCGGTTTTGACAATGGTACCAGTAGCACCAATATGGATTATACATATGAAAATGTAAGCACAGGTAATGCTAACCTTTATACAGGTAATCTGGTATCAGACCTCAACAAAGGCATAAGTTCCATCACCTATAATTACCTGGGCAAGGTAGCCGCCGTTAATTTTACAGACACTCGCAAAATTGAATATACTTATGATGCGGCAGGAGCCAAGCTTACTATGAAAGTCTATAAAGCCGGACCGGTGTTACAAACCACTACTGATTATGTAAATGGTTTTGTATATCAGAATGCTGCATTGAGTTTCTTTGCTTCACCGGAAGGCCGCGTTGTAAATAACGGTGGAGTGCTTGAATATCAATATTCTATTGCCGACCACCAGGGAAATACTCGTGTGGTCTTTAGCTCGGTTACACCTTCGGTTGATAGTCCAACAGCAACAATGGAAGGCGATACGAATGATAAATCATCACTTTATAATGTCACTACCAATATTGTTCCTTTTTCTGCTGCCAATACTACACCTGGGGGTAGTATGGTGGTTAAGATGAATCAAACCTATAGCATAGGGCCAGCGCGGAGCGTTGCTGTGTTTCCGGGTGATAAAGTGGAAATTGAAGTATCTGAATACCATGAAGGGTCATCAGGATATGGAACTACGGGAACTCCACTTACAACGCTGATCAATATGGTGGCCGGAGCTTTCGGTGGTGTTTCAGGAGGGGCTGGTGATGCAGGGTTAAAGTACACAGGTGTAAATAATGCGTTAACCAATTTTGGTTTTGGTGTGAGCAGGGGAGATTCAAGACCATCAGCGTATCTAAACTACATTTTATTTGATAAAGATTATAACGTGGTTGATGCCGGATATCAATTGGCTCCGGCGAATACATTCACTAAACAGAAGCTATCGTTCAGTTATCAGAATATAAGCTCACTAAATATCAAAGAACCTGGATTTATATATGCCTATCTGAGTTATGAAGATCAATCGAATAACTGGGTTTACTTTGATGATTTTAAAATTATAACTACTAAAACCAATGTTATCCAATATAATGAGTATTACCCATTTGGGTTACAAGTAAACACTAGCTGGACGCGGGATAATACTACAGGCAATAATTATTTATATAATGAAGCCAATGAATTAAACACTACTACGGGTTGGTATGAGATGTTTTTTAGAAACTATGATCCAGTCATAGGTAGGTTTACAACCATTGACCCAATGGCAGAAAAGTTTGTTCCATTGAGCTCTTATCATTATAGTTATAATAATCCCATAATGTTTAATGATCCAAATGGAGCTGAAGAATATCCTTTCATGAATTATAATCCTGGGCCTCCGCCAGGTTTTGGACAGTCACCTGGATATACAGATGATAAGGGCACGTTTCATTGGTATGATCCTGATGGTCTTCAACAGGTATATGATGCCATGGGTATGGGCGATACTTATCGAAATTATCAAGATACTAATAATTATATGAATAAGGTTATTGAAGACTTTCACAAAAGGACTCAGCCCATTGGTTATCATTACTCATATACACTTGGAGCAAATGGTGAAAAAGAAAATATTAAAATAATTGATTATGTATATGGTATACCCCAAGAAAGTGACGCATCTACTAAGTTTTATTTTATAAATAATGAGGCTGATGCTTATAGGTCAATACTAGCTCTTCAGGAAGTCTCTCATGTTGAAATCAATGCCTACTATGTTAAGAAGAAAGAGACAAATGAAAAAGGAATACTTATTCTTCCTTGGGGACTTGGTAATGGTAGAGATGGGGCCAGACCATTTATTGGAATGTCATTTGCAAATAAAATTATCACGGATGATAAGGGAAATAAATATACGCCACTTCAAATAATACATACCCACCCCGATGGAGATGGAGTTAATCCATCAGGGGATGATGGTGATATGGGTGTTTTAAAGACATTAAATCGATATTTTCCAGGTATGAAAGGAGTAATTATAAATAATAATTCATATAATCAATACCCCGGGGGATCACATGGATCGAATTGGAATTTATTGAATGGTACTCAAAGTTTAATGCCAGATTAAGATTGAATTATGAAAAATACTTTCCTTTTAATGTTAATACTTTTTTTTTCGTGTCATTCGAAAACAAATAAGTATCCTCACTTGAGACAAATTGCAGATGATAGTTTAAAATCTGCGATAAGGAAATATATTCAAAGTACGAATCTCGATACTAAGATTCGATATATTTCAGTTAACTGCCGAAATGATGGGAATAAAATTCTTTATACAATTTCTGCTGGGAGGAGTTATGAAAGCTATAAACTGGCGCCACCCGATTATTTTTCGTCTTTAGACAGTGCGGTTGTGATAATTCGGATCACCGATAATAAAATAGTCAAACTTGACGACGTTAGTGAGGAAATCGATTTGCTTATGAATGATAAAGGAATAATTCTTGAAACAGAATTAATGAATTACGATCCTCCAATTTGGATATTAAAGAAATGCGAAGATGATTATGAATTAATTAAGAAAGTGGACATGAATGTTATAGAGTATGTTCCTTGTAATTACCTTTTAAAAAGGGATTTTGAAACGGATAGTCTTACTCTTTTAAAAATAAAGAAATGAGCAAAATAAGGTTTTCATCCCCCCTCACTACCGCAGGTTTAACGCTAGCGTAACTTGTGGTTGATATGCAGTATTTCCCCATCAGAGTGACCGGTCTCCGGCACTCTGATGATTCGAAGCTCAAATACATTTTCCTACTAACTACGCCCTATATATTTTCCCTTCTACTTTTCTACTGCAGGTTTAGCGTTAGTGAACCTATGGTTAACATGTCATAAGCTTTCAGCTTATGCTAAATGTTAGTTGAAGAGAAATTTAATAATCACTATTCGCAAGTTGTAAAAGCATCAAGGATAGCAAAGTTTCCTATTTCTGTCTGACATGAAAATGAATTTATCCTCATCAGCTCAAATACATTTTCCTACTAACTACGCCCTATATATTTTTCCCTTTTACCTTCTCTTGCCATGATGGATGATTTTTTCTTCTCCACTAAAAAGATCCTTTACGCATACTGCCATTTTGACCATGGTAAAGTGACCATGGGTTATTGTTGGGTTCTTCTTGGGTCGTTGTTGGGTGCGTACTGGGTAGAAGATGTATGGGTTCTTAGGTGCCTTGGTTACTGAATCGGAAATTTTGTCATGAAAAATATGTTGAAAAACTCATAAGAATTCCAGCCCACACAGGTTGGGTGCGGTCTGCCCGTCTACTTTTGACATATCAAATTAGTTTACTAAATCTTTTAATCATCTAACTCTAAAAAGTTTATGTCCATAGTTGATTATCGGAAGTCATGGAGAAGAGAAATCTTTGGAATACTTAACAATCCATATCCCAATCATTACTTTTTGATGACTCTCCCAAGGAATCCCGTTTTCTAAATTTGAATTTGCAATCGTTGCCAGATCTATGTTCGAAGAGAATCCGACGCGCGTGTAGTTGCTTTCGTAAATCGTATTTCCCAACCAAACCAAATTAAATACATGAAAAATTCAATTCAAATTTATGCCATACAGCTCCTGAGCGTAATACTGCTATTGCAAGGTTATGAACAGGAGGCTAAAGCCCAACTGCAAAAATCAACGGCCCAGCCGCTGGTGAGCCACATTTACACGGCCGATCCTTCGGCTCATGTGTTCAATAACAAGATTTATATTTATCCTTCGCACGATATAGAAGCTGGCACACCTGAGAATGATAACGGCGATCATTTTGATATGCGTGACTATCACATCTTGTCAATGGATTCTATTGGAGGCAAGGTGACGGATCATGGAGTAGCGCTTGATATAAAAAACATTCCCTGGGCAGGCAGACAGCTATGGGCACCAGACGCTGCTTTTGCTAACAATATGTACTACCTCTATTT
>DATCRE010000556.1:0-4659 GCA_036569145.1 Cyclobacteriaceae bacterium | reverse complement strand
ATCTATCGTCATTTTAAAAGCAAGGAAGAACTTGAAGTGGAAACGCTTTTTCATCTCTCCTCTCTCATTGCTCAAACATTACGGGCCCGGATAAAAGAAAAGCTTACAGCTGCGGACAAGCTTCAAGCTGTATTTAATTTTTTCGAATCGTATATCTCTAATCCTCCTGTAAAAGGTGGTTGTCCATTGATGAACGCTGCCATTGAAGCTGATGACGCTCATCCTCTACTCCGCAAGGGAGCCGTTAAGCTTTTAAACCTGTTTCGTGATTCGCTCATTGCTATCATGGAAAATGGTGTCCGTTACAAACAACTGAAGCCAAATCTGGATAAAGAGTATTATGCCACAATCATCATTGCCTCTCTTGAGGGTGCTATTATGATGAGCAAACTGCGGGGTAATGATGAAGATATGAAACGTGTATTAGCGCATTTAAAAATTCAATTAAAAGAAATAGAACTGTAGTTTTTTTTAACCGTTTAGATACCAAACGGTATCTTATAAATAAAAATGCTTATGAAAAAGATCATCCCAACACTTGCAGGAATCTATATCAACCTGATGGCTTATATACTTCCATCTGTCGCTGCCCGTCATGGATTCAGACTTTTTTGCCGGCCATTCCGCACGCCATTGAAAGATTATCAAAAACAGTTTTTACATTCGGCTGATATGTTTACGTTTGAACATGATGGTCTCGCCATACAAGCTTACCGTTGGGGTAATGGTGCAAAGAAAATTCTATTTCTGCATGGGTGGGAAAGTCACACGTTTCGTTGGAAGGCATACATTGAGTCACTCTCAAAAGATGAGTATACTGTTTATGCTATGGATGCACCGGGGCATGGTCTTTCAGAAGGTAATTTTCTTTCTGTTCCATATTACAGTCTGGCTATTCAGCAACTGCTTGGATCGATTGGCGAGGTGTATACAGTGGTTTGTCACTCTGTAGGAAGTTTCGCTATGCTTCATGCATTTCATCAACAGAAAGAATTACCTGTGGCTAAATTAATATTAATGGCACCTCCTGATGAAGCCAGTGACTTTATTGAGTTCTATCAGCAGACATTGAAACTCTCTGATAAAAGTGTAACACTTATTCTTGATTATTTTACAAAAGTATTCGGCAATCCTATCACACATTATTCAACTTCTAAATTTGCTGGCGATGTAACTATTCCAGGATTGATCATTCATGATACGGATGACAAAGAAACACCTTATCGTTATGGCGTTGCCATTCACAATAATTGGCCTCTCTCAAAATTAGTTACCACTTCTGGATTGGGGCATAATCTAAAATCAAAGAGTGTGATTGCAGAAGTAGTGAACTTCATACATGAAAATAATTTTGAAGCGATAATGGAGACCAGAGATTAGAATTAGTCTTGAAATGGTAACCTTGATTAGTAATCCACGTTAGTTAGAACTCACCCAAATTTGCCTATGCATTTTGATAATTAAATGTGATAGCCATTTTAACAAATAATTCCTCCATGAAAGACCTGAACGTTAAAATCAAAAACACCGAAATACTTTCTAACAACTGGTACACTTTACGCAAAATAACTTTCGATATTCAGACAGCAGACGGCGTATGGCAAACACAAAGCAGAGAGGCTTATGACAGAGGAAATGGTGCTACTATATTGCTCTACAATAAAACACAAAAGACCGTTATTCTAACACGGCAGTTCAGAATACCAACATATATCAATGGCAATACAACAGGCATGCTTATAGAGGCTTGCGCTGGCCTGCTCGACAAAGATAATCCTGAAGATTGCATTCGTCGGGAAACAGAAGAAGAGACTGGTTATAAAGTAACTGACGTGCGCAAAATATTTGAAGCGTATATGTCGCCAGGATCAGTAACAGAGATACTCTATTTTTTTGTTGCCGAGTATTCTAAAAACATGAAGGTGAGTGAAGGCGGCGGCGCAGAACATGAGCAGGAGAATATCCAGGTAATGGAACTCCCCTTTTCTCAAGCCTTGCAAATGATTGATACGGGTGAAATCAAAGATGGAAAAACCATCATGTTATTACAGTACGCCAAACTAAATAATCTGATCTAAGTGTAATTACTTCAGATATCGTTCATGCAAAATTTGTATGTGATGTAACTCATGACCGATAGTAGCTTTAAGAAAATCTTCAATGGTAAGTTCATACTTCCAGGCTTTACCTGTTAATTGAAGTTGCTCTGGCGATAATGACCTCATGAGACTGAGCGTTGCTCTTCTTACATTTTTTAAATCGTCTAACAGATCACTGCCACTCAACTCATTAAACCGGCTGTTATTAACCATCAGATCCTGATCATAACCTGGTAATGGTGTAGCATCCTTTCGGCTAAAGCGCAATATGCGATATGACATGATACGCTCATGATCCGTGATGTGTCCAACAATTTGTTTTATTGTCCACTTACCAGGCGCATAAGCAAAATTCCACTGCTCTGGAGTTAGGCCAGAAAACAAATTAAAATTTTCCTCTGAATGAAATGTCTCATTCAAATTCTTTACTAACGAAGCGTAATAAGGAAATTCATCCGATACAGTAAGCGCCATAATTAATCAGGGTTTGGTTCAATAAATATTCTCTTGCACAAAATACATTATTTAGTGTAACGTCGCTGCTAATGTAAACACAATTCTATTTGTTTTAGGAAATTCACTGGTATCGGATGTTGTCATCATAGCAATACCTGTCATACCTGCACTCAGCAACAAATGATCGGATAGTTTTATACGACTATAAGCTACATTCATTCCTCCAGAAACATAATCATCATGATCTAAAACGCGATTGTTATTCCAGATCATGAGGCCAGCATCAATATGCTTATGAGAATACAACAACCTGAATCGGTTAATCCAGTCCATATCTTTTTTCTCCAGCATGATATTACTGAGCAGAGAACTGTTATCAACTATCCAATCATGATGAAAATGATATGCTGTGGTGACAATAAAAATAGCATCAGAACCTTTATCCGCTATCTTATGCAGCTGCTCCATTCTGAATGCTACATAAGGAGTGATCGTTAACTTTTTACTTACATGAATATTCGTGTAAAAACCGGTAAGTGCAAAATTGATATCTGTTCTTCCATCTTTAAGATCTTCAGCTTTGAAAAAAGTATAGCCCCATGATTTACGCTCATAGGTGAAATTAACATCCGCTACAGGATTATCACAAACAATTCGACCGGAGTAAGCAAACAAACCTGCTGAATGAAGACGTACATTGAGCTTAATACTCGATGTTTTTTGAGGAGTTAACTGGGTAGTGTCTTCTACCAGGTACATGCCAGAAGCAGGCAATGCAATAGTAAAAACAGAAGCAACAAGTAGAGTTCTCATCAATAGCGATGTGGTTTAAAAAGCTAAATGACATTACAAATGTTGCTTATAATACGGATGGATAACAGTTTCAGTTTTTGATATTTTAACCGGATCAGTTAGTTTTAGTTATCAGTTTAATGGTCAATGGTCGATAGTCTATGGACAATAGTCATTAGCTGTTAGGTAGTTCAAAGTTTCATGTTGTTGAGGTTGTGAACTGTTATCATTTTTTAGTTGATAGTCTTTGACAATTAATTGTCATGCATAACGAACAATGAAATCATGATCATGTAGGATGTTAGCTCCACTCCAGAAATCTTTGGGTTCACGTCAAGCCCGAAGGGCTGATATGATTATAGAAAATAATAGAATCGAATTGTTTAACTCCGAAGGAGTGACATGTTAAGATGTTAATCGCATAAGCTAACCTGGAACCTTGAACTGAAAACTTCTTAGCAACCAGAAATTGATGCAGACTTATTTTGGCAGAGAATTGGCTTTTATAATTGTATCACGTATTACTTCATCGAGCTTCACGATAGTCTTTTCCAGCATTGAAACTATCTCTTTGTTCTCTTCTGTTAACGTTGTTTTATCAAGAATATTAATCAGGCCCAGAATAGTAGCCACCGGCTGACGTGTTTCATGTGATTGAATCCACGCTATCTCTTTGAGCCTGTTGTTTTGTTTTTCTATTTGTCCTTCAAACTGTTTTCTATCATTGATTTCTTTGATACGAAAACAAACTGCTACAATTTTCTGATCTTCATATACGGGTGTGTATTCGGCTCTGACCCACGTTGAAAAACCAGGGTATTGAAGTTCACGTTCACTGATTGTACCCGTACCGTTTAGTGCCAACTCAAAATTTCTCTTGAAAGCGGCATAGGCATCATCGCCATTCGGTTTGAGAGTTTCTAAAATGTTTTCTCCTATTCGTAATTCTGTGCCAAAGAGAAGTCTGTTTCCATCCTCTGCTTTCTTGTTAAAGAATATAATCTTATAGTCGGTAGAGATTACATAAATTGATGACTGTGTGCTTTCGTAAACAGCTTTTAAAACATGTCTCGAAGTTTGAAGCTCATCCCCTACGTTTCCTTCATCAACAGAATATATTTTCTTCAACTCACCCTCAAAACTCATAGATCAACTTCAAGTATTAACGCTAAATATACACTGATAGAAAAATATTCCTAGTACCGCAGGTGTAGTTAAACGCAAAACCGGATTTTTTGGCACTATAAATTATCATGTGTCATAGCGCACAACTTATGAAAACGTTTTCATAAAGAGCATCCGTTGCTAATAG
>DATCRE010000555.1:0-12343 GCA_036569145.1 Cyclobacteriaceae bacterium | reverse complement strand
AACCACAGAGTCGGTCGTTGTGGTTAGTACCAGGTATTGATTTGCAGCAAGCGGCGTGTATTCCGATCTTCCTGTATTATTTACACCTCTTATTTTGTAATTATAGATTGCTGAAGGCTCAAGACCTGTATCCGTAAAAGTGGTGATGTTTGCTGTGGTTAATGTGCGCATTACCCATGGTGTGTAGGTTGTTCCGGTTTTCATCCGACTCCAGATCTCATAACCATTTTCATTTGATGCATTATCTGTCCAGTTTAATCGTATGCTTGTTGGTGAAAGAATTGATCCGGTAAAAGTTGTCGGTGCTGTAATATTGACTGGTGCAAGATTGTTGAAGATTACATATTTTGGCGCAGACGCCGGACTCGGGCAATTGTCATATCCGGCTGTTACCAATGTATAAGCACCATTCCCCGTACACGAAGTGGTTGTACAGGTGCCCGGTTTAAACAGCGCATATTTCACCGTATCATTTACCGTGCCCGATAAATCTATCAATGTTCCATCTTTATACCAGTAATAATGCGCATAGTCTCCTACTGCATTCAGTCTGGCGTTAGCTTCGTTGTTGAGATCTTTTAAGATAACAGTGCCTTGTTGGCTAATGACAGCCTGAGCCGGATTCTGTTGTGTCACGTTTATACCGGGCGACCAGTTATTCCATTGTGCTTCTGTTGGATTCGGAACCCTGCTAAACCTGGCGCTGTATAAACCAACGGTAGTCGCTGTGTATGTTGCACCCGTTGCGCCGGGAATAATTACTCCATTTTTCCTCCATTGATATTTAAAAAATCCCCTGGCCATCTCCATCTGCACACCTCTGCCATTGGTAAGACATATTGCAGATGATCCCGAAAATGTATGAAGTGTACCTTTATTTTTGCCAAGCATCCATAAGAAAAAGTCAGGCTCCTTATAAGCCGTGTTCCAGGTTCCATGACCAAGATTAGGATATAATGTATAGCGAACCTCAGCACCGGCTTCGCGAAATGCTTTTATATATCCTTCAGTCTTTGTTGGTGTTGGGCCAGTGTCTTTTGCACCTTGAAAAACCCACAACGGAACATGAGCTGTGTTGGCTGCTTGATTATGCGATATAATGCCTCCATCGCTAATTGGTGACATAGGTAATGCAGCTGCAAACAACCATGGTGCACGCTTTAAGGCTTCGTATGTACCTGCACCACCATCTGAAAGACCTTCAATGTAAATACGATTTTCATCAATGTTATATTTCTTCGCTATTAATCGCACAATGCGTATGGCATCCTGAACGGAATTGACTGACCATCCATTCAGGTTCTGGGCGAATAACATAAATCCGGGGAAACCACGTGTGGGCATGCTTGGATCATTGGGCAAACGTGAACCTGCAAGATTGCGCGCATCCATGTGTGCACTTCCTCCCTGGCTAAGGTTATTGTCGTTGTTTAATAATAAACTATCGGGTGATGTTGGTGCAGGTGGTGAATTTGTTATTGGATTCCACGACGGTGTGGCATGATAGCATTTTTCATCCCAGCAATTTCCACGTTCACCTGCACCATGCATAAACACAATCATAGGATATCCAGGAGAATACGTTTCGCGGTAAGTAACTGGAAATAATAATCTGTAATTCATAACAAAATTATCGATGCTGCCATTTTTCTCTCTTAAGTTTCCCTGGGTGTAAGGTGTAGAGTTCCAGGAAGTCATGTCTTTGTATGTATCTGTTTTAACACCTGGCGAGCTCTCACGAAAACTGAATGTTTTATTTTCCATGAGATAGTAATAGCGTGTAGCCGATTTCGCGATGCGAATATCCAACGTACCGTACGAAGTACTTGTGTTGTAAATAAAGGATGTATCGACCTGGGCAAATATGTTAGCGTACGCAAAAAGAAGAAAGATCAAGAGAAATTTTTTCATAGAGTTGATGTTTAGAATATGTACAAATTCCTGCGATGGCTACTAGACTTCCCTTCTTAGCAGTAAAATCTGTGCCTGACTGAATTAGCCTGTCTTTGAGGTTTCTGGTCATGAATGGTTAATTTTATCCACAATTCTATGGGACTGATGGAGAATTAATCCACAGAATGCTCCTAATAATAATCTCCTGCAACTCGCATTTAAATCAAAAATTCTATCTTTATGACAAATCATTTTTACCTATATAACCAGCTTAAAATTGACCATCATGAAGACTACTCTATTCATTAAAAAACTCTCTTTGCTCACTCTCTTGTTGTTTCCAGTTTCAATGTTATTGGCTCAACAAACTGAAATACAAGTTTTAAATGCCATTGTTAAAGATGAAGTAGTACCTAACGCACAAGTAATATTCCAGAAAAACGGCGAAGCTTCTGTGAATGTCATGACCGACAGTCAGGGAAAAATAAAAATTCCATCTCCTTTTGGTGGTGTTGACGATGCTTCTGTTACTCTCATTATTAAAAAAGACGGGTACTCAACCTTAGTCACCAAAGGTCCTTGCAAAGGACTTACCTACGCCATTAGTCCAACCATGAAAACACTTGATGGTTTACGCGTTGTTCTACACTGGAATAAAAATCCGTTAGATGTTGATTCTCATTTAGCATTCCCTGACAACCATATTTATTTCGACCACAAGACAGGCTACATGGCCAACCTTGATGTTGATGACACGGATGGATTCGGCCCTGAAACAATAACTGTTGAAAAAAAGACTGATGGCAAAAAGTATCTCTATGCTGTTCATGATTATACAGATAAAGATAAAGCGCTAAACCGTAATCTTTCTTTTCAGAGCGATGCAAAAGTTTTTGTTTATATCGGTAACACGCTTATCAAATCATACCTGGTTCCGAAGAACAACATGGCTGGTAATCTTTGGGTTGTTTTTATGATTGATGAAAATGGCGCTTTTACAGACATAAATAAATTCACAGATGCCTCATCGCCTGAAGCTGTTGGTGCAAGACTTCAGAAATATTTTGGAAATGGCGAAACGTTTGGAGAAGCCAATATTGCTCAAACCGATATTCGCGAATCTATTAACGTAAACAAACAAGGTGAGACTGCCTATCACGCTGGCGACCTGGAAGGCTCTGTACAATTATATCAACGCGCTATTGAACTTGATCCTAACAACGGACAAGCCTATAGTAACCTGGGTCTTTCCTTTCGTAAGTTAAACCGCGAGGCTGAAGCTCTCTGGGCCGACCGTAAAGCCATTGCACTGGCACATGGCCCACAAATGAATGTCACTCAAGCTTCATCATATTATAATATTGCCAGAATATATGAAGGTAAAGGTCAATGGGAAGACGCTCTCCAAAACTATACGAAAGCTAAAGAGCGCAAACAAAATGTAGTTTATGATAATGCTATTAAACGCATGAATCAAAAACTGGGCAGATAATACTGTAGTTTTCTCTGGCTAAAAACCAGAGAAGACTATGCTTCTAACATTTATACATAAATCAATTGAAGAAATTTTTATTAATAGGAGCATGCATATTGTTTGCTCCTATTCTATTTGCTGGTGGTCCAAAAAAGATTGCAAAGATTAATCGCAGCTTGTGGCCCTACACCATAAACTCTGTTGCCGAATTTGACTTCGCTTCCAAAATGGAAATGCTGGTGTTTGCCCACGCGCTGCAGTCCACCGAAAAAATAATTATTGAAGACAGTCTTAAAAAATACCTGGGACTTGAAAAAATATCTGCGCTATCCATCGCGAGCTGGAAAGAACGAGTGAAAAAAGTTTTACTTGCCAACTTCAATGCTATAAGCACTGCAACTAATCACGATATTATAGAACTACAAAAACCACAGCGCTGGCAACAAATAGTCAATGCAGCAAATACACTTGAAAATAAAATTCCGGATAACTTAAAGGCGTGGTTTACAAATGCATCAGCATTTTACGATAGCTACATCTATGAACAAATGCGTCTTGCGGCATTATTCCCCCGTGTTACAAGTGAAATCTTAACGCTGCAGTCCTCCGAGATAATTGGATTTGATTATCCTGACAAACAATTTCTGCTAACCTTTGATGATGGGCCAACAGCCGCCGGTGGCAATACTGACAAACTTATATCAACATTAAATAAAAACAACATCAACGGTATCTTCTTTGTCTTAGGTGATATGTTCAACGCCCGACTTAAAGCAGAGTCAATAAAGAAATTGAATACGCTCTATAAGCCTATGGTTATTGGCTCGCATGGCAAAGTGCATACACAACATCCGCGGGATGAACATTGGAAATATTCATTATCATTTACAAAGCACCTCATTGATTCAGTGGCGCCGGAAAACAAGAAGAGCAATTATTTCAGACCACCGTATGGTCAACGGAATGATAAAATGATTACATACCTCAATGAGAATAACAGCAAGATAATGCTTTGGAACATTGACTCACAGGACTGGAATGCAAAGATCACTGCACACGAAGTGGCCGATAGAGTTATGACATTGATGTTGCTTTGGCGAAGAGGCATTATACTTTTTCACGATATTCATCCAAAGGCAAATACGGCGTTACCAGCCATCTGGCAAGAATTTAATAATTGTAGCATTCAGTGGATAGATGCCAGGCAATTGAATTGAACTTTCTATATCTCGCCTTTGGCTTTCAATAGTACAGCAACAGGTTCTAACTGTAGCGTAAGCGAAACCAGAAAGTCGTTCTCCGTATCATTAATCACTAATGTATGTCGACCAGGATATAGCAACTCAAGTCGGCCTTTGGTATTTTCAATACCAACACCACTTCTCATCTCGCTGTTGCTATTTACCTGAACCTTATTGTTAAAAACTTCAAGCTGAAGTTTTTCACTATCAACTTTGATAACAACGCTGACGCGCGAAACTTCTTCTGCATTTATTCCATGTTTGAAAGCATTCTCAACAAATGAAATAAGAATTAGAGGTCCTATTTTTTTCGAGGTTATATCTCCTTCTACAGAAAATGAAAGATCGATGCTGTCACCAAACCTGATTCGTTGTAACTCGATATAACTCATGATGTAGTTAATCTCCCTCTCAAGCGACACAAGATCCTGGTGAACTTCACTCACAACATAGCGCATCATTGTCGATAATTTTACAACAGCATCAGCAGTAAGATCTGACTTTCCAATAGCGAGCGAGTAAATACTGTTGAGTGTATTAAATAAGAAATGCGGATTAATCTGGGCCTTAAGATAAGAAAGCTTTGCATTCAGTTTTTCCTGTTCTGCCTTAAGCCTTTGTTGTTCAATGTATTTTAACCTGTTATTAATAGCAAGCACAAGCGAAATAAAAGTAACAACAGAAAAGCGTGGAAAGTTATGACCAAATTCATAAAAGACCGAGTGCTCACCAAATGTGTTCGACAGATATTGAACCTCACTGTCTTTAACAAAGACCAATGGAGTAAACGTTATTATTATCAGCGAAATAGCTACTACTAAGAAAAAACCAATATAGTTTCTGTTAAAATAGATTTTCGGAATGAAAACATGCGTGTTTACATAAAAGAATATGATGAGCAATACATAAGACGTAAGCTCACGCAGCATGTAGGGTTTTAAAATATCGTTAAATGATAATGCTGGTCCTGGCCCGAATAGTTGAGGAAACACCAGGAGAATAATCCAGCCAACAACATGAATAATTATAATTTTAAACTTCTTCATGTATACTTCTCTTTCGAAAATTAGCAGTATTTAAAAGTCACCAACAATTTAGTACAAACCAAATTACAAAAACAAAGCCCTGAACTGTTCCGTTGCAGGGCCTGGGTACTAATTTACAACAATTTGTTTAGCTATGCTTCAATGACTTCGCAAGACGAACACAGGCAATCATTAACACAGCTATCGTCATAGGCGTCTCCATTGCTAAAGTATTCAAAACTATAACAATCGATTTCTTTATAAAATGTGATGAATACAACCTATTCGGATAAATAATCATTTGCAGAAAATTCAATTCGATTTGCTGAAGGTTAATAGAATGATTCGTGGTAACGAGCAACTGTAGCCACTTAAAATATCTAATGTTTGTTCTTACACCCCACCAAACAACAACCACATAAGTTAAAATCATACGACTACTTGTTAATATCGTATAACGCACCGGTTTTATTAACGTCTATCTTACGTTAAAATTATTACACAGTAACCTGATCTTACTTTGAAAACAAATTCTGTAAAATTTCTTAAGCAAGGCAGACTATCCAGTCTCTCGCTGTTTCTCATCACGCTCGTATTTTTTTATGGTTGCAAGGATGACTCTGCAAAACAGAATGGCGTTACCACTACAGGAACAAAGAATGATGTAGACACTACGAAAATATACATACCCAATGAATTGAAGACCAACAATTTTTGGAGTGAATCAAGTAAGTGGGCCTATAGCAGAAGCAAACAGTCTAATCACTTTATTGTTTTCTGGGACAAAGGTTATGGTACTAATGTTCCAAATTCATCGGCAGTGGCTGACGAATACAAAGTTGACATTGATGATCTGCTGGAGAAAGCAGAAGGTTTCTATGCACTTAATATCAATGAACTCAA
This sequence comes from Cyclobacteriaceae bacterium, assembly GCA_036569145.1. Classification (GTDB taxonomy): domain Bacteria; phylum Bacteroidota; class Bacteroidia; order Cytophagales; family Cyclobacteriaceae; genus DATCRE01. The sequence continues at coordinate 5,807 of DATCRE010000555.1, read as the reverse complement.
ATTTGCAGAAACAGGCGTGGGCAAATCGAACCTTGATAAATATAAAATGATGATATTCATTCTTTATCAAACAGAATGGCTGGCAACAGGTTCCGGCTACGACAATGTGATTGGTGCATTATGGGTAAGCCCAAGCACATGCAAGCCTGTAGGAAGTGTTATTGCACATGAAATAGGACATTGCTTTCAATACCAGGTATTCTGCGATCTTGGCACGTCAGGATTTCGCTATGGCTTTGGTGGTAACGGTGGAAATGCATTTTGGGAACAGACAGCACAATGGCAATCGTATGAGGCTTATCCCGAAGAGGCCTTCACCAATTATGACTTTAATGTGTACATGAATAACTACTTCAGACACATCTGTCATGAAGAGCAGCGTTATGCAAGTTATTTTATTCACTACTACTGGGCTGATAAACATGGACGTGATATGATTGGAAGAATATGGCGTGAAGCAAAAGAGCCTGAAGATCCCATACAGGCATACATGCGCATGACAGGCATCACTGTAGATCAGCTAAACGAAGAAATTTATGATGCTGCTACCAAATTTGTTACCTGGGATCTTGATGCATTGAGAATACTTGGAGCCGACTACATTGGCAAACACACATTTAATTACAACAAACTTGATGATGGAAGCTACCAGGTAGCATATGATCATTGTCCAGGTACAACAGGATATAATGTTATCAGGCTTAATGTACCAGCAGCCAACACAGAAGTATCAGCAGCATTCAACGGCCAGGTAAATTCTGCAGGCTTTAACCAGGTAGCTGATGTAAGCCGTGCAGGATGGCGTTATGGCTATGTTGCTCTTTTAAAAGACGGTACTCGTGTTTACAGCAACATGAATATGGGCACAAGCAATACTGCAAAATTTACAGTACCCGAAAATTGTAGCAAGCTATGGTTTGTTGTTAGCGGGGCTCCAAATACGTATGCTCCTCACCCTTGGGATGATAATTATAGTAATGATGATCAATGGCCTTACAGTGTTAAATTCTCGAACACTGATATCTATGGAAACATTACATTTAATGGAACAGAAGTTCCCCAAGATAAAACCCTAACCTATAATGTAAGCTTCGCAGCAAGCGCCACTGCATACGCTGGAGGAACGGTTACTCTAAGTGATGATGATATCACCGAACTGGGTAAGGCTTTCGTACTTCAACCCGGTGAGATTAAAAAAGCCATAGGTCAGAGTATTAAATTTTATGGTGTTGAGCAAAACGGAACGCTCAATGCCACAACAACAGCCAACGGTTACGGAGATTGGTTTGACGCCAGCAATAATATCTGCGCCTGGGGAACTGATGCCCGTGTATACGCAGAGCTCGATGCTACCAACTTTGTGTTTACGGTAGGTCAATACCCTGCACATAACAAAGCAGGAGATCAATACACCATTAGAGAAGCATTGGTGTATGAGTATGAAACTGGCAAAACCGTACAAGCCACATTTGTCTTTAACGTTACCATTCAATAGAGATAGCTTAACAGTTTTTATTCCAACACCGATAATCTTACAGCAAGATACCATACGTGCCGTGTTGAAATTGTTATTCCCTTCTTACTACAAGAATTAAAACCTGCATGAATCTTTTATTTAAGGCCGTTTCCACACGCCTTTTGTCCGGATTAAATCTAAAGGCCTACCGCCAATATTAATATACTTCGAACTTTGAAAAAATTAAGACTTGGTTAACAATAAGCCTGGTTTTAATTCGACAATAGAACTACAGATTATCATGCTATAACTTCCACGCATTCCAGGTAGACAATTAACGGTTGATTGGCGTTGGAGATGCTTCATTGAACAATTTATTCTATGAACAGATATTTATTTGCAGCATGGCTTATCATCGCTATGCTGCCCGGAACTCATAAACTTTTTGCTCAGGATAAACCTGCTTATTTATTTCGGATATATTGGGATAACGATCTTTTCAATATCCGCGGACGACATACTGATAATGCTTATACAAATGGTTTTCGATTTGACTTATTTTATGAGCGAAGACCTAAGTCAAAGAAATTTATTCTTGATCGCTTAATTCCCCAAGCCGGAGACAGCAGTATAAATGTGAGAGGATGGGGATTTGGTCAAATGATGATGACACCAACTGATCTTAACAAAACTACGTATCAACCAGGCGACTATCCTTATGCCGGGGCACTGGTAGGTACGCACTCGTTTTACTCTTACAATCCAAAAAAGAAATACAGCCTTCAAACAGAATTAATGGTTGGAGTCCGCGGACCAGAGTCTTTCGCTGCACAGACACAGATATTTGTTCACCGGTTGATTGGCGACCAACGCCCCATGGGTTGGGATAATCAACTGGGAACTAAACTGATTATAAATACTGACCTTACAGTAGAAAAACAATTAGTCCATTATAAAAATATAGGTGAAATGATAATAGGCGGTCAGGCGTTTGCAGGAACGCTTTTTAACTATGCGTCGGCTTACACCACATTCCGAATCGGAAAGATGACATCATACTTCAATGGATACATAAGTCAATACTCTTCTATAGGTCATGCCACTCCTCAACAAAGAAACAAACTTCAGGCTTACCTGATTATCAGGCCGAGCCTTGGCTTCACTGTGAACAATGATATGTTGACTAAAGAAACTCGGTCTACTGACGATACAAATAAATCAGCTCAATCGCCGGGCCTTGAACATTGGAATTTAAGTATTGACTGTGGAGCCGTGATTACTTCAGGGCGTATTGGTTTTTCATTCATTCAAAAATCAATGTCGGCTATGTTAAAAGGATTACCTCGACATGAAGTAGGCAATATATCTTTGTATTATATATTGTAGTGTAAATTTATTTCCGACTAAAGAAATTTATAAACGCACAGTAAAATCCCAAAACCGATCACCCCTGTTCATAAGGGTACACCGCTTGCCTGCAAGACAGTGAGCAATCTCAGAAATCTTGCATTTTTTATGATGGCATAGTATTTGGCCCCGTGATCGACGTTAACCCATATCTAACTCTCCCCTATGCTCAGAAATTTCTTTGCCGTAGCTATGCGCAACTTCATGCGGCAGCGGCTCTATTCATTTATAAATGTATTTGGTCTCTCTTCCGGCCTGCTGTGTACCTTATTCATTTACCTATGGGTTAATGATGAATGGAGCAAAGATAAATTTCATCACGAAGGCGAAAAGATTTTTCAGATAGTAGCAAACCTTGAACTTAACAAAGGTGAATTACTAACGTGGATCATTACGCCGGGGCCACTGGCGGAAAACATCAGGCAAAATATACCGGAAGTAGAAATGGCAGTCCGCATCATGGATACAAGCCCCTTGCTTTTTCAATATGGTGACAAAAGCTTTATGGAGTCAGGCTACTTTGCCGATCCCGATTTCTTCAAACTCTTTAGTTTTACAATAACGCAGGGAAAAGCTAACACAGACTCATCAGACATTTCATCCATTTCAATTTCTCAAAAACTTGCTACTAAATTATTTGGGCAGGATAATCCAATCGGTAAAACTGTAAGATTGAATGACAAACTTGATTTTACTGTTGGCGCTGTATTTAAAGATGTAGGAACAGCATCATCGCTTCGATTTGAATATATATTACCGTTCGAAATCTATAAAAAACAAAGAGGAGAAGAATTTAACTGGGGAAATTTTGACCATCCCTTATATGTGAAACTTAATGACCCCTCGAATGCAGAATCTACATTGGCAAAAATTAATGCGAGCGCGGATAAAGCTTTTAAGAATGAAGGTGTGTCATATTATATGCAACCTTTCTCTGAATACTATTTACATAGTCAGTACGAAAATGGCAAACCTGTAGGAGGTAGAATAAAGTATGTTCAGATCTTTTCTATCGTTGCTATTTTCATTCTTATCATAGCTTGTATCAATTTTATGAACATGGCCACGGCTAAAGCTGCAACCCGTTCAAAAGAAGTAGGCATCAGAAAAGTAGTTGGAGCTCAACGCTTATCACTCATATTTCAGTTCATTGCAGAGTCAACTGTAATAAGTCTGATCTCAGCCTTGCTGGCACTGATTTTTGTAACCCTATTGCTGCCTTACTTCAATTTACTGGTGAACAAACAAATTGAAGTTAACTTTATTGATCTTAATTTTTTAGTAAGCCTTCTTATTATCGTTGTTGTAACCGGAGTGCTGGCAGGAAGTTATCCTGCATTTTTTCTATCTTCCTATCAACCCGTTACCGTATTAAAAAATTCTTCGTCACAACGTATGAGCGGATCCACGCTGCGAAAGGGTCTTGTAGTTTTTCAATTCGCGTTAACGGTGATATTGATTGCCAGCTCACTTATCATTTACTCTCAGATAAATTTCATTCGCACCAAGAATATTGGCTACAATCGTCAGGCTGTATTATCATTTAATATGCGTGGTCAAATGGCCAAAAACTTTGATGTTCTAAAAAATGAATTACTTGAATATCCTGGAATCAAATTCGTATCACGTGCAGACAATAGCCTCGTACAGGTAAACAATCAAAATGGATCTGTAGATTGGCCCGGCAAACCTGAGAACAGCAGCGTATTTTTCAGAACCGTAGTAGTTGATTATGATTTCCTGGAGACAATGGATTTACAGTTAGTGGAAGGACGATTCTTTAGCAAAGATCATAACGACACGAGCACGTTTGTAATCAGTGAACGTGCCGCTAAAGTAATGGGCTTAAAAGAACCCATTGGCACCAGGATTGTGCAATGGGGAATGCCCGGCACTATAATAGGCGTTGTAAAAGATTTTCATAGTCAGTCATTACATCAGGCCATCGATCCGATTGTGTTCATGTACAACACGTGGCCGAATCGTGTTTTTGTAAAGTTTGATCCGACACAGCTACAATCCGTGGTTAAAAAAATTGAAACTATCTATAAGAAATATAATTCAGAGTTTCCGTTTACCTACTCCTTCCTGGATGATGACTTTGAAAAACTTTATAACAATGAAAAAGTAACAGGTTCATTGGCATTGGGATTCACCGCGATGGCTATCATCATTTCAGGTCTTGGACTATTGGGATTGGCCGCCTTTACAGCAGAAAAGAAAAAGAAAGAAATTAGTATACGCAAAGTACTTGGCGCATCCGTTGCTGGCATTGTCTCCATGATGTCCGTCGACTTTATTAAACTAAGTGTAGTGGCATCAATCATTGGCTGCCCGATAGCCTACCTATTAATGCAGCAACTGCTGGAAGGATATGCCTATCACACTGAACTGAAATGGAGTCTCTTTATAATTACGGCTGGTTGTGCATTATGCCTTTCAATGCTAACCGTAGTTTTTCAGGTGGCGAAAGCAGCCATTGCTAATCCTGTAGATGCCTTACGGAATGAGTAACACTAATTGATTTAGTAATATTTAATCATCCCAATCAACATCAGAAGCACCGTCAAAGACATCACTGGCAAGATTTACCGCAGCGCTGATGCCATCAGCAATGGCATTATAAATTGTGTCGCTAAGAGCATAGTCAAGAACATCACTTGCAAAATCATTAAATCCCATATCGGAGTATGATTTTGCTTTTTGTCTTCCTTCTTGTGCCCATACATTAATGTTATTATCAGCTTGTGTGTATTTTGTTTTATCCTTAGAGGCATGATGCTCCAGCACTGCATCATATTGCTTTCTTCTTTCAGCATGTGAAAGTATTTGAAAGGCTTCATTAATTTCTACAAATTTGTTATGAGCATCAGGTGCCTTATTTTTATCAGGGTGCAGCTTGAGCGCCAGCTCCCGGAATGCTTTTTTTATTTCAGCATCAGAA
>DATCRE010000554.1:0-3264 GCA_036569145.1 Cyclobacteriaceae bacterium | reverse complement strand
ACTCCGGCTTTTTTTGTTATGTCTTCAAACTTCCAGTTTCCTTTATTCAAAAAAAGTTTATTATCACCCATGTTGGATGTGAGGTAAACATCGGCCAGTCCATCATTATTAATATCGCCTATCGCCACACCCCCTCCATTATAAAAATTTCTGTAACGGAATACATCGAAATCCTTTCCCAGTGTTAATGTGTTTTGAAAATCAATTCCAGTTTGTTCTGGCAACATTTTTTGAAATAATGTATTTTCTCTTGTGGTATGTTTCTCATCCGTACCACGACAAGACATAAGTATTACAATCAATGAAAATAAAAGAACTCTTGACATAATATGGAATCTTAATGACTCAATATAAAAAAAGAAGGCAAGGTTTTAATCTTGCCTTCCAAAACTTATTTGTTTGAATCAATCTTATCTGCTTATTAATTAACAGCGAAGTCATCTTTCGATGTACCAACCATGCCATCAACATCAACAGTTATTTTTCCTGTGGTTGCTCCGACAGGAACTATAACTGTTAGTGTATTAGCTGCAGCATCTTTCACATTTACATCGTTAACTGTTGCTTCAATGCCATTAAATTTAACAACGTTATTTCCAGCTACTTTAGAAAAGTTTGTACCAGTAATTGTGACTGTTGATAATGGAACACTGTATGTAGGTGTAAAGCTTGTAATACCAGGTGTGGGTACTGTAAAATCTTTTTCAGAAGTAGCAGTACCTGTAGCACCATCAACCTCTACTGTAATTTTACCTGTTGTTGCTCCCGATGGAACGGTAACTGTCAGTGAAGTTGCCGATGCAGCTGTTGGAACCCCTGCATCAACGCCATTAATTTTAACAGTATTATTCGCTGCCGTAGCGCTGAAGTTTACACCCGTAATGGTAAGCGAAACTCCATCGGCACCATTACCACTTGTTGGCGAATAGTCTATAATCGCTGGTGCAGGCACTGCTGAATTAACGGTAAAATTTTTAGTTGATGTACCGGTATGTGTACCTACTGTCACAGACACCGGGCCTGTTGTAGCTCCGGCAGGTACAATAACGGTAAGACTGGTTGTAGCCGTTTTAGATGTTACAACTGTTGCTTCAACGCCATTGAATTTCACAGTGTTTGTTCCTGCTGCACTAAAGTAGGTACCGGTAAGTTTAACAAGTGATCCAACAGGACCAGCATCATCGGTTCCCTGATCAGTATATAATGTAAAGTCATCTACTGTCGGGTTTCCTATTGTTGGATCATCGCTCGAACATGCTTGTATAGTAGCCCCGAAGGCTATCGCAGCTATTACCATCAATGAAGCATAGATAGTTTTCTTCATTGTCATTATCATATATTTTCTCATGAACGTGTCTAGTTAATTTTAAGAATTAATAACCAGGGTTTTGTTTCAGGTTTGGATTAGAATCCAGCGCTTGTTGTGGAATACAATAAAGAACTCTGAAGTCATCTTTATTGTCACCCTTCTCACTCCAGCTATCGTTAAATCTATTAAACCTGATCAGATCAACACGACGAAGACCTTCCCAATACAATTCGCGTCCGCGCTCATCAAGCATGGCATTTTCGTCAAGTGTTGCAAGTGCTGAAGCACCACGATTAGATCTTAACGTATTGACAACCTGAAGTGCAGTTTGACTGCTGGTACCACCTCTCATAATTGCCTCAGCTTTCATCAAGTATACATCAGCATAGCGCATCAAAACATATTTATCATACGTGGCAGGATGGTATTTAATAACGCGAATACCTTTGTATGTAGCAGCACCTGATAATGGCACCTCTGGTGTAAATTGCAGTGGTAGTGTGGTTCTGGTGTCTACAAGAACATCATCATTATCCTTATATTGTTGACCAACTAAGAATCCTAATTTAATTCCATGGAAATTATCTCCTGTTGCTGCAGGACTTGCTGCACCGATGCGTTTATCATCTGCCTCAAACTTGCCATAAAAATCTGCTAATGTTGCAAAGCCATTCCATCCACTGGGGTTCTGATTATAGTGCAATGTCATGTAAACACGATTTTGAGGAGATCCTTGCTGGCTCACTAAAATTGTTTCGCCTGCTCCACCTTTAGCAAAATTCTTAAAATAATCTGAAGATAAATCATAACCAGCGGCAGTAACAGCATCACAATACTCAACCACTTTCGTCATATCAGCAGCATCAAAAGTATAAGGGGCAATACCATCCTCATCTTTGTATACGGCCTTGTTAAGATATAATCTGGCAAGAAGTGCGTTGGCTGCAGCACGAGTAGCTGTTTCTCCAGAACCAGGTCCGGTATTTGGCAAATCAGGTAAAGCTTCTGTCAAGTCCTGAACAATAATATCAAAAGCTTCTGATCTTGATTTAACAACAGGATTTACACTTGGTCCATCGGTAGTATTACGAATTGGCATCTGGCCCCACAAATCCATTACAAACCATCTGTTAAATGCCCGGAGAAATTTAGCTTCAGCTTTTTGTTGTGCTGTAGCATCCGCTGCATCCAGAATCAAACTGGAGCGATATGCATTTTGATTTAGTGCATTCCATGAAGAGAGAATGTAAGAGTGTGATGGGTCCCAGGTATGGGTATACAGAGATCTCCAGACACCGTTATCACTCCAATCCACACCACGTGTTGGAGGTATAAGCTCATCGGATGTGTGTTCATATAATGAATATACACCAGCCTGGTCTGTAAAGGTACTCAGGTCATTGTAAGATGCCTGCAGCAAATCAGATGCTTTTGAATTGGTTGTTCCACCACTTGAAACCACAACCCTCGAATCTACTTCTTTGGTAACTAAATCTGTACAAGCTGAAAATACACTTGCTGTCAGCGTTGCTACCATTATCAAACTTATTTTTCTTTTATTCATATTTCTTCGACTTTAAAAGGTTGCATTAACACCCAACGTAAATGTTCTTGCCTTTGGATAGGTAGTATAATCAATACCCGCATTAGCAATATTAGGAAGATCTCTTCCCAATGTTTGCTGCTTGTTAATACTTACTTCAGGATCCTGGAATGGATACTTTGTAATAACGAATAAATTCTGACCTGTTAATGTAATTCTCAAACTGTTGATAACTGAGCTCTTCATGTTAACAGTATATCCTAACGAAGCGTTCTGAAGTCTCAGGAATGAAGCGTTATATAAGAAACGTGTAGACACATCAGGCGCATTCAATTTATCTTCTGTTGTTTTAGGAACATCTGTGGTTGTGTTTCTTCCGTTAGCAAGTGATCCTGCTGAGAAGAATGCATTC
>DATCRE010000553.1:0-3470 GCA_036569145.1 Cyclobacteriaceae bacterium | reverse complement strand
GTTAACTTTGGCAGAGAATTGTATGTTTTCGATTCTGAAATATGCGCTACCTGTTTTGACATCACTGATAGCACCACTTCCAGAGTTTGTAAGTGCATCGCTGCTGAATGTGCCAGTAGAGCTTACGCCAAAGCCAAGAAGAGTTTTGGATCCTTTGGTTAAGGTGTATTCGGTTTTGATTTCACTTGTGGTGTTTGTGAATGAATACGTTAATGTATAGTCATCAATGCTGTAAGCAATTGTAACAGCAGATGGATCGCCAACAGAGTTATATGCGGCTGTGAATTTGAATCCAACTTTTTTAGCACCACCAATTAACAGGTCAGCATTAAGCGCAGTAGGGTAGTCTCCAGTGTAATCAGATCCTCCAATGTTGGAAGTTATTTGAACGCTCTTGTAACCATAGATATCGTATTCTGCATCATTGTCTACGCCTGTAGAAGTAGAAGGAAATTTAAATACGATTTTATCGCCTGTATTCTCGAAAGTCCAGGTTGAATCAGCGCGGTGAAAGGTATGAATACCTGTGAGGCTGTCCCATACACCACCAAGCGTTGAAGGGCCATCACCCATTGTTTTCAGCAACTGTTGTGCAGAGATTTTTCCTTGTCCAAAGGAAGCCAGTGAATGAATAAAATTAAGACTTCCATCAGTGCTTTGTCTTGCAGTGTTGCTGCTGTTGTCTACTGAAGAGAGTTTTGAAAAATTAATGGTTGCTTGAATACCGGTGGTATTTTTGATATCGGTCAGGCTGTTAACCATGTCGATACCATTATTTTCCATGTTAGTCTTGTTCTCTTCAACCGTATTTGAGCTGTACTTTGTTGGAAAATTCGAGTCAGAGTCGCTTGATTTACAAGAGGCCAGGAATGCCAGGGAAACAGCGACAAGGGCGTAGTTTATTAGGGGTCTTTTCATCATAGTTTTGATAGTTTAAAGTGTTTCATCGGGTATAAATTTGTATGCAAGTGATGCTGTAAATATAGTTTAAATTAATAAGGTAACTCTACTTGATTTTGGGGTCAAATCGAATTTATCAGAAGTACTGGTTTGCAAGAGAAACTCTTCGCACATAGCCTTTTTATTGTAAAGTTAAGAGCAGGAGCCCTAAAGATTATCCCCTCTTTAGGGGAGAAAAATTTGACAGTTTTAACTTAATGAGATTATACCGATTCAATTCTATGCAGAATCTCCTTTGTTTTCTTGTTGATAAGAATAGTATGCCGGTCAGTATCTTTTTGACACTCATAGTAATAGAATTCATAGGGATTGATCTTCCAAAAGAATGCTGCCGCAGCAATCTCTGCTTCTGTTAATACTTTCATTCCTGATAAGGAGAAGGGAGCATTCATAGTCCGATACGTGGAATCAATTCGGGCGTGTGTTTTTAATTTGAAAGGTAATCTTGTAATGACAGAGAGAAGAGTATTTCCATCCGCTTCATATTCATAATAGCATGTGTGCTTACCCGATTTGTAATTTATTTTAATACCGTTTACTTCTTTCGCAGACAGTTCAGTAAGAAGTTTCTGAGGAATTGAATCTTTGAGAAATGCTTTGCTGATGGATGGGTTTTCGTATTCACCCCATGCACTTTCATTCAAGGCTTCTGTAGGTCTTTTACAAGCTATTGTAGAAATGATTAGCAGGAGAGGGAACAGCAGGGAGATCTTCATGCATTAAATGATTTTACTACTGCCAAGATAATAAAAAAGGCCTCATCTTTCGATGAAGCCTTTTTGGATTTATGAAGATGGCAGATTACATCATGCCGCCCATGCCGCCACCGTGTGGCATTGCAGGAGCTTCTTTTTCTTCAGCTATATCAGAAACAACAGCTTCGGTAGTCAATAACAGACCAGCGATAGATGCTGCGTTCTCTAACGCAAGACGAGTTACTTTAGTAGGATCGATGATACCAGCATCGAAGAAATTATCGAACTTGTTATCACGTGCATTGTAACCGAAGTCTTTCTTGCCTTCGCGAACTTTGTTCACGATTACAGAACCTTCCTGGCCAGCGTTTTCAGTGATTGTTCTTAAAGGAGCTTCCAAAGAAAGTCTGATGATGTTAACACCAGTAGCCTGATCTTCATTAGCTAATTCAAGCTTTTCAAGATCTTTCAATGCATCAATAGCACGGATGTATGCTACACCACCGCCAGGAACGATACCTTCCTGAACAGCAGCGCGTGTTGCATGCAATGCATCATCAACGCGGTCTTTCTTTTCTTTCATCTCAACTTCAGTAGCAGCACCAATATAAAGGATCGCTACGCCGCCAGAAAGTTTAGCAAGACGTTCTTGTAATTTTTCTTTATCGTAATCAGATGTTGTAGTCTCAATTTGAGCTTTGATCTGTCCAACGCGAGATTGGATATCAGATTTTTTACCAGCGCCATTAACAATTGTAGTATTGTCTTTGTCGATGTTTACTTTTTCAGCGCGACCTAAATCTTCTAACGTAGCGTTTTCCAGTTTCAAGCCTTGCTCTTCAGCAATTACTTTACCACCCGTTAAAACAGCAATGTCTTCCAACATAGCTTTTCTTCTGTCGCCAAAGCCAGGAGCTTTAACAGCAGCCACTCTCAGCGCGCCACGGATTTTGTTTACTACCAATGTAGCAAGAGCTTCACCTTCAACTTCTTCAGCAATGATCACAAGTGGTTTACCAGTTTGTGCAGTTTGCTCAAGAATAGGAAGAAGTTCTTTCATGCTGCTGATCTTCTTGTCGTAGATCAGAATGAAAGGACTGTCAAGGTCAGCTTCCATTTTCTCAGTGTTCGTAACGAAGTAAGGAGAGAGATAGCCTCTGTCGAACTGCATACCTTCTACAGTCTTCACTTCAGTTTCAGTTCCTTTAGCCTCTTCAACAGTGATAACACCATCCTTGCCAACTTTCTCCATAGCATCAGCAATCATTTTACCGATTGTCTCATCGCTGTTAGCAGAGATAGTAGCAACTTGTGCGATTTCGTTAGAGTCTTTGATTTTTTTGCTTTGCTTTCTTAAGTTTTCAACAACAGCAACAACGGCCTTGTCAATACCGCGCTTCAGGTCCATTGGGTTAGCACCAGCAGCAACGTTCTTAATACCGTTTGTGTAGATAGCTTGTGCTAATACAGTAGCGGTAGTAGTACCATCACCGGCAGCATCAGCAGTTTTAGAAGCTACTTCTTTCACAAGCTGGGCTCCCATGTTTTCAATAGCATCTTTTAATTCAATTTCTTTAGCAACCGATACACCGTCTTTTGTTACAGTAGGGGCACCGAATTTCTTGTCAAGAATTACGTTACGACCTTTAGGGCCGAGGGTAACTTTAACTGCGTTAGCAAGTTTGTCAACGCCTTTCTTTATCTTATCTCTAGCGTTTGTATCGAATGTGATTTCTTTAGCCATAATTTTTTAATGTTTGGGTTGTCTTAGATTGTTCCGAAAATGTCTGAATTGCGCATGATCAGATATTCTTT
>DATCRE010000552.1:0-3929 GCA_036569145.1 Cyclobacteriaceae bacterium | reverse complement strand
ACTGTATTTACACTTCTCTTAAGTTATAGGGCGGACCATTCATTTCAGGGTGGCCCGCTTTTTTTGTCGTTGATAGTTACACGTTATCAGTTACCGGTTCTGAATCCCTGTAATACTAAAGTAAAAATGCATTTGATCTGCGTAAATCCGTGAGATCTGCGGGAGCCTCAACACCCCATACACCCACGGATAACGATTAACATGTAACGTGTGTTGTTATTCGTTGATAGTTACACGTTAAATCCCCATAACAAAGGTGCTCGAAAGGAGCTATCCTCTGACCATAAATGTCAGTGCATCCACAATGACTATGTGTGAATGTGTTAATCGTCAAGTAGTCCGTCTTTGATCTAGAATTTCTGTACACAACGTTTGTCGATGTCTCTTTGATTAAGAAGCAACTCGTCAACGTTGACATCAATAAGACGAAGGATAATATCTTTAATGGATTCATGTGTTACCACTCTGTGTACGGCGTTTGCTGCCAACGTTTTGCAGCTTGCCGAAGGCGGGCCTTCGGAGCACCATCTGTCAAGCTCTACTAATGTTTATTCGGAGCCGAAGAACTTCTGCCACCACGTCCGCCCCGCTTTTGGCAAGGTGCTGTTATAGCCAGTTTTTTTCTTCTCGTCATTGTCATTTTTTAAGTCTATAGTTATTGTCCCAGTTTGTTCAACTTCCCATATTGTTGCAGTCTCAATGTTAATTGAATTTAAGTTCAGAAAGCTGTCTACTTGCTGAGTAATGAATTCGGTGTCTGTTGAGCTTTTTGAGTTTCCAAGTCTTGGCAAAGAAATAATTGAAGTGTCTTTATTTTCAATCCTCCTTATTCTGTCAACAAGACTATCAAGATTTTCTTTTGAATATGATGTTGTTGTGTCTTTGGCTACATTCAAGTTTTCGTCAAACATAAAGTAGTCCGTTACAAGAACTGAGAAAAATTCATTGTCTCGTTTGTCGTAATAGAATATTTCAGAAAGTCTATCGGAAGGCTGTTGAAGTCCTGTGGTCAACCAATTATATATTTGGTCCTGCTTGGTCATTCTTTTATAGTGTCGTTCTAAAATTGGCTATAACGCAGTATATGCGCTGTTTAAATTTTATTAAAAAATAATTAATCAAATTTAAATTGCGCATACACATTGTTATGCACTGTGCCGCACATCCACCGAACCTTTAACCACACGGATGGCAAAGCTTTGGTTGCGTGTAAGTATGTGTGGCTTTGGCATTGGTGTGGTTGTTCTCTGGGTACACTCTTATGCCTCAGCTCTCTCAAACATTTCCCTAATTTGTTTCGAAAGGTCAGAAGTCTTTAACAGGTTGCTAAAGCAGTTGACACATAAGTATACGTCACCTTCAAAAAACAATTTATGATCGGCTTCAACAATTCTATTTCGTTTTCCACAATCACAATTACCACGAAGATCCTTTGTAAACAATTTAAAAAATCTCTTGATGTCTTTATTTGGAACACTTGATGTTTCTTGATTCCAAAACAACATTGCCAGATATCGTTTAAACTCCCTTAAGGTCCTGTATTCGGGATTTACTTTAACAAATTGATGAGCTAACCTATCGATTACAGATGAACTGTAAAGAAGAAGGTAAGGAACAAAATGGTAATAATGATTCCAATACTTTTGGTAGTCCTCATCTGTTGAGAAAACAAAGTTCAAATTTTTGTCCTCCGTCTTATAGTTCTTGTCAGCTGTCACGATGTGATGGCCGTGGTTCATTAGGGCGTTCAAACCGGAAACCGAAGATTTATTGTATCGAAGGTCAAAAATTAAGTCATTAAAAAATGGTGAGATTACACCAAGTTGGTTTGTGACCGATGAAATTATATTCTTAATCTTTTCATGACCTAAGTTGCCAGTGCTTGGATCATAAAGGTTCGGACTGCCCTGAAACCAAAATCTGTAAACAAAATCGTCCCGATTTATGAATAACTGTTCAAGTATAAGAAGTTCATCAGTCAGAGGCTTCCTGAGCAGTGTGTATGCTACGGACATCTTTCCTTTCTTTGCGCAAGAAAGGGATTCATATAGGAAGTTCAAAAAATCTTCTAAAACACAAGTGATTACATGTTTGCTTAAAATTGTTACTATCTCATCCTTTCTTTGATTTGTTTCGAGGTATTCAAGAATATGAATTCCTCCTTTATTAAGCTTATTGATAATTTGTGTTGCCTCCTTGTCAAGAGGTATCTTGGTCGACTTAAGAGTCCTATAACGAGTTTTTACAAGTATGTCCGCAATCAAGTCATAAAGAATCACGCTGATGTTATGCCGCTTGTGAAATTCTTTAGGCAACAATACTTTTTCACCCTTGTCAATGTAAATCATCTAAATTACTTGTTAGCAACAGCTTCCTTTGTGAACATCATCAAGAGCCCTGTTTTATCTATTCTAACTCGATAGGTATCTCCATTGAATTCAATGCCCTTCTTGGTGAAAACATTTTTCTCACTTCTAAAAAAATCCTGTATCTCCTTTTCAACCTTTTCTAAGACTCTTTCGATGAGTTCTCGCAACTCCTCCATTGAGTATGGTATCAAGGTCTTGGGTTCTTTGTCCTTTTTGTTGTGATAGGCAAGAAAGGTTTCTTGGATATGCCTTGTAATGATGTGCAGCAACCTCTCCTTTGTCCAATAAACTGGCTTGTCACCAGCAAGAAGCGTCCTTGTATCGAATTTTCTTGCTTCCTTGTAAATTCTTGAAATTTGTTCTGAATTAAGCTTTTTTGATATTGTTCTCCCCAGAATCCTTGATAGAATCAATCAGTTTATTCAACGAATCCTCAAGATCTAATTTGAAAAGGGCCGCCATATCATCAAGTTCTTCATCATTTAAAGCGTTTCCGTCCTCAATTCTACTTTTGTAATACAGGAGTCGGGCAGGGCCACGCAAATTTCCATCTTCCTCTTTGCATCTAGTTTCGAAAAACTCTTTTTGCTTAGCATCTAATTTCTCAATGTTTCTTTGACAAAGTGCTCCAAAGTAGTTTATATCTCCTTCGTGAAATTCATAACCAAATTCAAGATACATTCGAAGTACTCCTAGGTTAATATCGTCCAACTCGTCCTGATATGGATTAACTTCGATGATTGATCTCTTCGGTAATTCTTTCTTCATCATTTATTAGTAAGGTTGCAAGAATTTGGCTCTTTTGCTTGCTTTGGTATCGCGATGGTATGTGTGGCAAGCAAATGTGCCAATGCGCGGTGGCCACTACTCTGTCCGCGCCGTATTGTGCATAACAATTGGCTAAACGACATATACATATATTTAGGGGATATATACGTATGTCGTATATATTCCTTTTATCACTACTTGTTTCCAGGTGTGCGTTGCCAATTTGATTGCATTAAATATCCGTGAAATCCAAGGCATCTCAAAATTGAATGTTTAACTTTTCGACCGGACTTCTGATGTCTTTTTCAATTTGTTTGGATACCTGCGTTTAAAGTTCTATGGTCCCAGTGTAGACTTGAGTGTACCGCAAGCCGGTACCATTTTCAAGGTGTGTGGCAAACGAATGTCTCAATGTGTGAAGAGATGCCGGCTTTGAATCTTTGCTTGTGCAAGCAACCAGACTTACTGCGAATAGATTTGGCGGAAATTAAAATGCGTAGGTATAATTCAATGTTCCGGTCAGTTCCGTATAAGAAGGTTGTTGTTCGGTGCTTTTAAGGCGATTTAAGACGTTCAGACCTAATGAGAAGTTATGCCTGCTGGTTTCACCTTCCTGGCCTTTGGGAGCGTAGCTGAGGCTTAAACGGCTGTTTAGAACCGGGCTGCTCTGAATATTGCCTCCTGACGTTTCATTGTAGGAGCTGGCAAGCGATCCCCGCAGGGTTTTGTCCATAAAGGATTTGGTAGCACTTACCGTTGGCCCCCAATAGGTACTTTTTACACCGGCTGCAT
>DATCRE010000551.1:0-7567 GCA_036569145.1 Cyclobacteriaceae bacterium | reverse complement strand
GACGGGCAAAACCATTTGATACGTAGCTGCTGTTTTGCGTGCCAAATCAGGATGTATGGCAATAGCCGTTACACGATATCCATCTACTCCACTCTCTTTAAAATCAGGATGGTTCTCAAAATCCAATGTTACCATGATCTGAGATTGGAGAAAATCAAAACTCACCGTGGACTGAAAGGAAACTAATCGCGTTAGCGGAAACTCAGAATGAATCTCAAAATCTTTCAATCCCTTAAAATCAAAACTGCCATTTTCTTTGTACTGTTTTCTAAAAATTGAAACCAGCCGTTGCCATAGCATGCCATGAACAAAATCTGCTCGAAATGGATCGATGGCATCTTTGATCATTTTGGCAGGAAGATTCGCATTAATCAGCTGCTTGCTCGTAGCCTTAAATGCTTCATTCACTTCTACAGGCGTATAGGTTCCGCGGGCAGCGCGTATATGTTTTCCATAGGCAGTGCTATTAACAAAGGTAATGCCCAACACTGTGCCACTGATGTTGAAAACTGGTTTCGATTTTGACTTAGCCATTCCTGCGAATGTATGTAGTTTAAACAACTCAAAATTAACGCTACTTTATCAAATATCAGATTTTTCGGATGCAGGTAATTCTAAGCTCTTGGCAAGTTAAACCAAAACACACTACCATGACCAAGCTCGCTATCGACACCTATCTCTCCATTATTAAGCTCAATATATTGCTTGCATAAAATTAGTCCCAAGCCTGTGCCCATTTCATTATCGGTGCCGATTGAACTTAAATGAGGTGACGAGAATAGTTCTTTTAATTTTTCAGGTTCAACTCCTCGTCCAGAATCTTTTACTGAAACCCGAATCTTTTTTGCATCATCATGATAAACATCAATCTGAATGGAGTCACCCTTCTTACAAAACTTAATGGCGTTTGAAATTAAATTCCGTAATACAATTTTTATCATCTCTTCATCTGACAGCACCTCAGCAGAATAATCTGAATTGTAGGTTAATGTTATACCTTTTATCTCGGCCGCTGGTTTAAGAATATTCAATGTTTCTAATACAATTTCATTAACCTGAACCTTTGTAGTTTTTATTTCAGGCTGCACCATCTGGCCCTTTGCCCATTCAAGGAGGTCATCAACAAACCCGGAAACCTGGGAGATTCTTTCATTTATCTGAGTCATCATTCCTGTAGACTGTTCTATGGTGATTGCCTTTTGCTCGACTAAATAGAACATTCCCTTGATTGAATTCAATGGTCCACGCACATCATGTGACACAACTGAAAGAATTCTATTCTTGAAGTTATCCATTGCTTCCAGCTTTTCCTTCTGAGAATTAATTTCAGTATTCTTCAGGTGAAGAAGATGGTTGACTTTCTGTTTGACTCTATTATTGCGTAATAAAATAATAGTTAGTAAAGCAAGTGATACCAACGCCATAGCCGATAAATACAGCCATGCCCGCTGACGAGCTGATTCTTCTTCATGTTCAATGTTCTTTTTCTCCTGGGCCGATTTCAATTCAATCTCTCTTCTTTCAAACTGATACTGGGCTTGCAGCATAGCTGTTTGACGTGCCGTTTCCTGGTTGTTTATACTGTCGGAATAAATTTTAAAGTCCTGATAGTATGACAATGCCAGGTCATAATTTTTTAATGCTCTGAAAATCTTGCTCAGGCTCTCACTTCCATCACGGATATATCTTTTATGTCCAATGGATTTTGCTTGTGACAAACCTCGTTGGCAATAATCAAGTGCCTTTTCAAATTGCTTCAATTCAAAATAACAATTTCCAATACTCTGCAGAAGGGCTGCCATATCAGGCTTGTTGCCAATAGTCTGTTGAATCTTCAACGCTCTCAAATAATAATCAAGGGCTATATTGAATTTACCTTGCAGTTTATAGATTTCACCAATACCACCAAGATTTGTAGAATAGCCTACCATATCATGAGCTTTTTCTTTTAACACCAGCGACTTCTCATAGTAGTTAAGCGCCTGTTTATATTTTCTCTGCTTAATATAAAGCTCCGCAATATTGCTCATTGCCATAGCAATGTCCTGGTCGTTGCCTAATTGCTCACTTATCTTTAGTGATTTTAAATAATACACTACGGCTTCTTCAAGTTTATTCTGATTATAGTAAATAATTGCTATGTTATTATAGTTAAGAGCAAGGCCTTTGGAATCATATATGGATTCACAAATCCGAAGCGATTTATAATTATAGCTCAGAGCATCAGCATACTTACCTTGATCAGAATAAATCAACGCTATGTTCAGAAATAATCTGCCCATACCCTTTTTGTATTTTATCTTCCCGGCAATGGTTAATGCCTGATTATAAAATTCGAGTGCTTGCTTATAATCGCCCTTAACCCAATAAGCAATTCCAATGTTCTTTAAAGCATCAGCCTCGCCTTTATAATATCCACTTCGATGACAAAGATTTGCATTACTCCCACCTAACATGATTAAAGAATCTGGCTTTGAACTCCAATATCCAAATGCTATGGTATTTTGAAGATTGAGATAATTGGTATCCGATTCAAAATTTTTGTGAGACTTAAGTTCTTTCAGAAGAGAATAGATACTGTCGTTAGCACTCCGTTGCGCCAAAGTTATTATTGAGAATAAAGAAAAAGTAAAAAGCAGAACTACCTTGTTTGCCATGGTCTAAAAATAATACAACAGATAATTTATTTTTTAAGACTGGGTAGGGAGAGAGCAGTTCTTAAGGGTTATAAGCTATTATTATCCAAAAATGGTTTCCTCCTCTCAAGTTTTAGGTCTTGCAAGATGGAAGCTTTTACGGCAATAACAAAATTATAAGATTGATAAGCACCAAACGGAACCCACGTTAAATGCATCGTCCAGCAATGCATATCGCGCCCAAGTGAAATATTCGTTTGTGTAAACTGTTTCGTTTCAAAGTGATAACCCGAATTAAAATTAATCTTCCACATTTTCGAAATGGATATATCACCTGAAAACTGGAGTGTCTGCGTTACTTTCGGAGTACTGTTGAGTGAGTGAGTGTAGTTTGCATTGTAACTTATATTCAAACTCCATGGAATATTAAAATCGATATACGCATTGGGGTTCGCAATGATATCTTGCTTGACTTGATCGGGTATATCTGCTGACTTCCCAACTTTATCACGGGCGCTCTGCTCCTTCTTTCTTGCCTGTGGATTAAGGTTTGTGCTTAATGCTAATGTTCCATTGGTAATCCGGCCAACGCCTCCCCCGCCATTCCACGCATAGTAACGGGTTCTTCTTTCACGAACGGTGCTGCTTTCGCTGGTTGTATATTTTACATAGTCGTAAGGATCTAATGATGCAGAAATGTTCATGTTCAGCAAATTGTTCAGCACATTGGTATTAGCCGCTAAACTGAATGGTGCCAGGTTAAAGGAGTCGGCCATGAGATTATAGCTTGAGTTAATAGACAAGTTATTAAGCAAGCTTACTTTTCTGGCAACAGTATCTTTAGCACTCTTAACTTTCATTTCCAGGTTATTACCAATACCAAAACCTATGGAACCACTTTTTCCGGTATTAGATCCGCCATAAACAAATCCTTCATGTTTAGATTTGTAAGTGATCACTTCTTTATTGGCACTATTTGTTGACTTAAAGACGTCAAAATAATTTGTATTGGTAGCAAAGTTTGGTGTATAGGCAAACGATACGTTTGGATTCACGATATGGCGAATAGCCTTTACACTTCCTCGTTTAAAATTATACATACCATAAAGCCTTGTTGTTAATCCTGCACTCATGCTATAGTTAGCAATGCGATTAAACCCTTGCTCTTTTGTCGACACGTATTGATAGGTGCCATTCACTTTTGTATAATTCCAATTTAATTTTTCAAAATACCATCGTTCATCATAGTTAACAGAAGGTGAAACGGTGAGATACTTCAGCATCTTAAATGAAAACGACATGGGTATGGTATGGCGAATACCTTTTTTTGCATTTTGAAAGAAGGTGCCCAGGTTCTGAAAGTTAAATGGTGCAATACTGTCCTTGGTAGCAGTTGGCGTGACCCTGCCCAGGTTATTTGTAATTCGATTAGATGCAGCCATGGAATAACCGACAGAAAAATTATCAAGGAAACCTGTCTTGCCACTTCGCTGAAACGGATATTGGTTAGCCATGTTTAATGTCAATACAGGAAATGGAAGATCAACTATTTTAGTTACCAAATCCTGGTTGTGACTAAAGTTAACACCCAATGACAATGGTGTGTTTGTGAATTTCTTACTATACGAAACGTTAGACGACAGCTTGGTTGTAATGTTGTTTAAACGCGTGGTGCTTAATTCATTTGAAAGCCCCTGCGTCATGTTATTATTCTTATTGTAAGTTGATGTCGCTGCATTTACGGATGCCGAAAAACGTCCAGTACCCTTTGATTGCGGTGAATGGCTCCACGTTAGATAAAAGTCATTTGATATAACCGGTGATTCAATTTTATCAGCCGTTTTTGTATGCGATACACTAAAGTTCACGCTACCACTGTAATGATATTTTTGAATGTAGTTTGATCGTGCATAAACAGAATAGCCACCTTTGGAATAAACATCAGCCGTTAGCGCCAGCTTTACATAGTCATTTATATCGAAGAAATAACCACCATTCCGTAAGTTAAATCCACGTCTCCTGTCCTCACCATACGATGGGAAGATAATACCAGACTTGCTGGTACGCTGCGCAGGAAACATCCCAAATAAAAATCCTATAGGCAATGGAATTTCATTGAACTCAAAATAAAAAGGTCCGGCCACAATTTTATCATTCGGTATAGCCTTCGTTTTGGTAGCCCTGATTCTGTAATGCGGGTGTTCGAGATTACAGGTTGTATAACTGTTTCGAAGACTTAGCAACTCTCCTTTTTCATTCTTAAAAACCTTGTCGCCATGCAGATAACCTTCTCCTTGCTGCGTTACCACTTCGCTAATGGCGGCCCGCTTCGTTTTGAAATTGTAAATGATGTCTTTCGTTTCATATAACTCCTGCCCGTTCTTAAAAACAGGATAACCCGAAACATGACCGAGTGAGTCTCTGATACCATGCGCTGTTACCGTATTGTTAACATAGTCTATTACAACTTCCTCAGCTTCTAATTGAATCTCTCCATACGTGATCTTTGCCTCGCCATAAAGCCAAACCATTTTGTTATCTATACTGGAAAAAATGGAATCTCTGGCTGAATAATTGATTGTTGTTTCAATATCACCCTTCTTTGCAGGGACTTTTGTTGTATCGGATTTTGTTTTAAGAGAGTCTGATGGTGATGTAAGAGAATCTGACTTAACCTGCGAAGAATCGGATTTGACGTGCAGAACCCCCGGCGGCGTTTTTACCACCGGTTCAACCTGCGCCCACAAAGGAGAGACTACAAAAAAGAGAATTATGAGTAAAAAACTAGTCCGCACAGTTCGCAAGTTGATGGCCAGGCCTTTAGCATTCAGTGAAAAATTTACAATTTTGCGTAAAGTTATTGCAAATAGTTTGAACATCATTGTACCAATTGTGAGGAATATAGGATTAACTGCGCTTTTGATAGCAATAACCTTGCTAAATTCTTCAAGCACCTTTGTCCGTAAGGATTTTAAGTTAGATGTTGTTGTTATTGATGCCGGTCATGGAGGTCATGATACGGGCACAATGGGCAAAAAAACCAAAGAAAAAGACATCGCTTTAAAAATTGCATTGAAAGTTGGAAGCTATATCGAAAAAAATATTCCCGGAGTTAAAGTTATTTATACCCGCAAGGACGACCGCTACCTGGCCCTGGATGAACGGGCTGATATCGCCAATAAAAACAAAGCCGATCTTTTCATCTGCATTCATGCCAATGCCAACCCTAACAATAAAGCCTTTGGAACGGAAACCTATGTGATGGGTCTCCATAAAGATGAAGGTAACTTTGAAGTAGCCAAACGCGAGAACTCTGTAATTCTGTTGGACGAAAACTACGAAGAACGCTATGAAGGCTTTGATCCGAATAGCCCGGAGTCGTATATTTTATTCTCCATCACGCAAAGTGCTTACCAGGAGAGCAGTCTGAAGTTTGCGCAGAAAATTGAAAATCAATTTAAAAATAAAGTTGGACGAAGCAGTCGCGGGGTGAAGCAGGCTGGTTTCATGGTTCTTTGGCGAACCGCCATGCCTAGCGTACTTATAGAGACCGGATTTCTTTCAAATTCAACTGAAGAAGCATTTTTAGCGGGAGACGAAGGCCAGGAACTAGTAGCTTCTGGAATCTATAGAGCCTTCAAAGAGTATAAAAGTGAAGTAGAATCCATAAATTAACGTCCGGATTCTGGATTAAAAACAACTGCATGAAAATTTCAAAAGAAGTAAAGGTTGGCCTCTTCATGGTTACAGCCATTGTTCTCCTCTACCTGGGATTCAATTTTTTAAAAGGTATTGATTTCTTCTCTTCAACAACCCGTTACTATGCCATTTACAAGAATGTCAATAATCTTACTGAATCTAACCAGATCTATTTGAATGGTTATGCCGTAGGCCGCGTAAGAAAAATACACATACAGCAAAGTAAAAATCGTGTTGTTGTTGAAATGAACATCGACTCAGAGATTATCCTGAATGATTCAACAGAAGCTGTATTGAATGGAGAACTTCTGGGTGGACGTTTCATCCAACTCATCGTTGGTAATTCCAGCCATCGATTAAAAGCGAGAGATACTCTTCGCTCAGACATAGCGAAAGGTTTGATGGACCTGATAACTGAAAACGCACAACCTGTTGCCTCAAACTTACAGACCACCTTAGCAAAGCTTAACACTTTGCTCGACGGTTTATCCAGCAACAGCAAACAGCTTGACTCTATGTTTGGCCGACTTCAGAAAACTCCCGTTCTTCTGAACAAAACACTAACAACAGCAAGCAGCAACATCGAAACGTTAGGTTCTACATATAAAGGCGTTGCCGAAAATCTGAACAATCGCATTACAGAGTTGAAACCAACATTGAATAATTTCAACACCTTGTCAGATTCTCTTAAGATGCTGAAACTAAATGGCACACTTAAAAATATGCAAGTCACTTTAGGTAAGCTTAATGAAACGTTATCGAAACTTAATAAAGGCGATAACACCATGAGCAAACTCTTGACAGAAGATACGCTCTATGTCAATTTAAATAAGATGCTTGTTTCATTTGATAGCCTGGCTAATCATATCAATCAAAATCCTAAACATTTTCTTGGCCCTTTAGGACAAAGTCGGAAGAAGATAGAAAAAGAATTACAGGAGCAGAAGGCAGAGCAGGAGAAAAAGAAAAAATAATGCCTTGCTCATAACAAACAACAGTCATTCGTAAAGAGTTGACACGCGTAGTTCTTTATGATTTAGAATATTTTTAACGATTAACGTTTAACTATTCATGGCAACCTTAGATTTGGAGTTCAACAAGAATGAAGACCAGTTTAAACAACTTATTTTTCAGCTTCGATCTAAAGAAAAGAAATTCAAGCTTGGCGGAGGTGAAAAGAAAATTGAAGAACAACATCAAAAAGGAAAACTTGCCGTACGCGAACGCATTGA